>JAVZPJ010000011.1 GCA_038881635.1 Sulfolobales archaeon
CACAAAATAACAAAGAACTAGAAGCCCGGGTTGTGGTGTGGTGTGTGGTGCGGCGGCCGGGATTTGAACCCGGGATCGCCGGCTTGGGAGGCCGGCGTCCTAGACCAGGCTAGACGACCGCCGCCGTTTCTATTTTTCTATATCTGTCTAATAATTTTATTTTTGGGGGTTTTCTCTGTTGTGTTTTTATATTCTTGCTTTTCATAAGATGCTTATGGGTTGGATGTGGGGGTGTTTTGATTGGTTGGGAAGGCTAGGATTTTGATTATTGGTGGAGATGCTGTGGAGGCTTTAGAGATCTTCTACCCCTACTTCAGATTGAAGGAGGAGGGCTGGGATGTGGATGTGGCGGCACCTACTAGAAAGCCTCTTAGAACTGTTGTACATGATTTTGAAGAGGGTTGGGAGACTTATACTGAGAAGCCTGGCTATAGATTTCCGTGGGTTGTAAAATCTCTTTCAGAGATCAAGCCAGAAGAATATGACGGCCTTGTAATACCCGGCGGCAGAATGCCGGAGTATGTGAGAGTAGCAGCCTCTCAACATCTCGAGAAGATCCTGAAACACTTCTTCGAAAGCGGAAAACCAGTTGCCGTAATATGCCACGGCCCACAGATACTCGCCGCATTCGGACTCGTAAAAGGAAGGAGAATGACAAGCTACATAGCTGTAAAACCTGAGGTTGTGAACGGAGGAGCTGTCTGGGTTGACGAAGAAGTTGTCGTAGACGGTAATCTAGTAAGCTCGAGAGCATGGCCTGACAACCCTGCTTGGATGAGAGAATTTATAAAGCTTGTTAGAAAAAGAATCGAAGCCCAACCAAAGTGAAACATCTACACCCTAAAAATTTTTTAGAGAAACCACCATATTCTTATAACTCCACCTACCACTCATATACTCTGGGCATCAATTGAACACCAGCGAAAACCTAGTAGGCTTGTATCACAGAGACTTCACAAGACTAGCTCTACTGAGAGAACACATGGGATTCTGGCACTACTTCTTCGCATCCGCAGTCGAGAAGATCGGAGGAGGCATTGTAGATCTAATCCTCTCCAGCGAGAGAAGACTAGTAGGTCAAGGAGTATTCTACAAGATAGCAACACCAGAAATAATCCTAGGAGTCATATACTACCTGGTCATCGGAAGAGAATTCAGAGGAAAAGGCTTTGGAAGAATCCTGCTAGCAACTCTAGAAGAGATCTTATCATGGGAAGATGCCGAGATCTTCATCGCATCAACCACTCTAGATAACGAAGCTTCAAGAAGACTCTTCAGATCTCTAGACTACAAAGAATTCTCCTGGAAGGATCTATACAAACTACTAGGATCCGAAGAAACCGAGATACTTAGAAAAGCTTTATGCAGCTATGAAGATGATCTTATCATGATCAGATTTGAAAAAAGAGATATAAAAGATCTGAAGAAAGCTCTCAACAAGGAGAACACCTCCAGAAAAACCATAGAGAGAATCTGGAGAGAAATATGCTACACACCATGGCTCAGACTAAGAAGATCCTAGACACCCTAGAAAAACAAAACACACCAACCCAGGATCCAGCCTAGAAACCTCGACCTCTACCCCCTCCAAACCTCTTCAAAACCTGATCTGGGAAGAAGAGAGGAAGCAATATAAATGCCACCGAATAGAGCATGCTCGTGAAGATAAGCGGTGCCTCCAGATACACCTCCATCAGAACACCTCCAACAACTCTACCCACTCCAGCAGGAATCTGCCACGCAACACTAATCAGAGAAGCCCCCCTACCTCTATACCTGCTAGGTATCACACTCATCTCAAAAGCCTGATAGAGCGGATTTGCAACATTCATTAGAACTGTTCTCACAATATACAGTAGAGATGCTTCTAAATAACTTCTTGAGAAAGTCATCGCAAGCATCAATAGAATACTTGGCGATGCTATAATCATATAAGCTCTCAGAGGACCTCCAACCGCGATACTAAACCTAGGTGTTAAAAGCATTAGAAATCCCATTATAAGATTCTGTACCCCGAATACAAGCCCTAGATCTCCACTTGATGCATTGAATTTGAGAACAAAATAATAATCTATAATATGTATAGACATGCCAGCTCCAAAACTCACCACAGCATTCACAATCACAAGCTTAAAAAGCAATCCCAAAAGCATTCTCAAAGTAGCAGGCTTCTCCACAATACTCTCAGGATCATCAGAATACTTCCACCCTCCACCACCAGCAGATCTCTCTCTAATCATATAGAGAAGAGGTATAGAAGAAACCGGAAGAACCACTCCTAGAAATGCTATGACAATTCTATAAGCCTCCACAAGTCTGAACCCGTAGATCTCCTCCATAAGCAGAGGTATCCATCCTCCAAAAGATCCAAGACCTACTCCTACAGATGATACCGCTGAAATATATGGAAAAACCTGATCAAAACTTCTACCTCCAGCCACTCTAGTGACAAGCACAAGACCTGAAACATTTGAAAGCCCTAGAGCTAGCCCTCCCAGAAGAAAATAAGCATAGACCATGAAAATCTCTCCCAAAGACAGGAGAATAAGACTAAAACCCCATAGAAATAGAGAGAACATTAGAACCTTTCTAGCCTCAATAAAATCACTAAGCCATCCAGAAACCACTGTAGCAAGCAGAGAGAGCAGCAAACTCAAACCACTTAAAAACCCATAAGCTGAAGCTTGAACACCCAGCTGCCTGAGATACGGAGCATTAACACTCCACAGAAAACCAGATACCACGGAAGATATCAGACTCACAACTATTACAAGCCTCAGATCTCTGGAGACCGCCAATACACACTCAAACCTTTAGAATAAAATCTTCTAAGACTAATATCTTAAGACTAGCAAGAGAAGATCTCAATCCCTAGTGAAGAAAGAGATCACAAGAAAATCTGAAACCCGCCGGCAATACAATCTAGAATAATTTAAATTCCTCCACCACACCCCCAAACCCAGCTCCAAACCCTACTTCTAATCCTCTCATAAGAAGTCTAATAATGAGATAAGATCTGCACATATAATGCCGTGTATAATCCTGCTGCTAACTGGATCTTAACAAGTTTACTGATATCTATAACACTATATCTTCTCTCTTTCTCGAGGAATTCAAGAATCTCTTTAAACCTCATATCAACCTCCTCACCCACTCTCCTCAGCTCTCCTACTCCACTCTCCTCCTCAAGTATTCTCAGCAGTCTTCGCATCATTCCTACTAGGAGAAGCGAATAGAATCTTCTTATGTATAGGCTGTCGAAAACCTCAGCTATTGTCGCTCTCCTAGAAAGACCTGGATCTTTTAAAGCCCATCTTCTCTCAGCTTCAATAGCTTTAGGAGCTGTCTCTATAAAGTATTCTATTGATTCTATCAGCAGTCCTGCTTCTGAACATATATCCACACCTCTCTTTAACTCTTGAATTCTACTCCAGATATCTCTAATAAAACTGTAGATCTCTTCCCTCCATTTTATAGACTCGAGAACAGCATCTCTTCTTATAATATCCGACTCACTTACATCCTCGATCCTAGGATCGTATAGATATGGTACTTCTGTCACAAGCTCTACAACAGATGGATTCAACTCTCTAGCATAATCATAGCTACTACCACCATGTCTTATAACTTCAGCAGGATTCAATCCCTGGGATTCTAGAAAGTCGTAGTAGTCTTTCACAGAAACCATCATATATACAGCTCTCGAGAGAGTACGAGCCCATGGAACCTCAGGTTCTCCAAGACTTAATGGTATTCCAAGAGTTCTAGGGTAGAGCTGAAATATAGGATATAGCAGTGGTGCCTCAGCTGATATATAGTAGTATACTCCTCCAAAACCTGCGTTATGAAGACTATATATAAAATCAGGTCTATACCGATCTATTAGATTCATTAGAGCTCTAGTCCCCGGAGTAGGATTCTCAAATGAATACATCTTATACCTTATAGGAAAACTCCACTCAATCTGAACATTACCAGCAGGTCTGTAGTAGTTCTCAGCATAAGTCTCTATCGTAAAAGGCTTCTTAAACCAGCCTTCATTCATCCTCAGCCCATCAACATCTACAGCTTTAACAACAACCCATGTATAGTTATAAAGCTTTCTAAGCTCCTCATCAGATGCCAGAACCCTTGCTAAGTACTCGAGAGTAAGAGTTCCAATAGGCTCATTAGGATGTGGTGCTCCGAAGAGAAGCGCGGTTTTAGAACCTCTACCTATGATCAGAGCTCTAATCCTCTCACCACATCTACTACTTCCAGCATCTACCACTCTAACAACATCTCTATACTCTCTAGCTAGCATATCCGTGGAATCCTCAAGCTCTTTAAACGTCATAAAACCTCTGAAATCAGGCACACCCTCTAGAACTCTACCTATCACATCTAGAGCCTCATGAGACATGAGAATATCATCTAGATACTACTAAGCATCAGAGTTAAAAACCGATAACAGAGATCTTGAGAAGTAATGAATCAAGATCTTATAGTTATCTCTATAACAACCGATATATGTAGAAGACAGTTCCAGACCTGAAAGTTCTGAGATCTCGAGATATATTGCTTCTAGAGATAGAGAACATAACAAGATCTATAGATCTATAGGAGCTGATGAAGGTCATAGCCGGAGTTTAAGATATGAGACTTATATCAGAGCTGAACCCTTGTTTTTAACTGATCTATAGATAAAAACCTAGAACCTATACATATCACAATACCAGACTCTTAGCTCAAGAACTTTAATATCGTCAAGCACTAGCTACACACATGAAAGCTCTTTAATCTCCATACCAAGATCACAGGTGCTTCACAATACTCGATACAATCTTACTATGAATATCCTTATACAAGCTGGTTTGTTTTAGCAGTGAGATACTGCCATAAGCTTTTTCCAATGAAGTATCAAGTCTGAGTATACCTAGAACTCTAATATTTTCGTTTCTCAGCTCACTTAATAATCTCTCCTCAAGATCTTTATCACCAATGCTCATATTAAATATCAAACCTATAGGTTCTATCGAGAGTTCTCTGAGAACCTTTACCAAGTTTCGTGTAGGCTGAATTGAGAGAATACTTGTATTTGAAATAATTAACGGTCTGGTCAAATCCTTCATAAATTTGATGATATTTAGGTTAACATCTGTGAATGTTGGTGGAGGATCTACTATTAAGATATCAGTGTCTCTCCATATAGTTATTGATAGTATTTCTTTGAAAACTTCATCTAACTCTCTACCTCTGAGAGGTGTTGGGTTACCTTTAGTATAATACGCTAATGTAATAAGTCTTAAGCTGTCTATACGTGGAGGTATAATACCTTTCTCCTCAACAGGTTTAATAATCTCAATATCTACACCTAGTACTATGTGTAGTGTTGGATTTGTAAAATCCATATCTATTAATCCAACTCTATAACCATGCTCGCTTAGAGAGAGAGCTAGGAGAGATGCTATAGTAGTTTTACCAACACCTCCCTTAAAACCTAGAACAGGTATTATAGTTCTAATACTACTTAATCTCTCTCTAATCACATGTATTCTAGGATCTATCATGTTGCTCATGTCTCTATAACCTCAACAATCTCCTCTATATAAACACCTCTCCCACTAACTATTTCAAAATCTCTAGAATTACATTTAGGACACTTAACATAGGCGTGTATAGACTCAGGTATGAAGTGTATCATTTCAGAGATATCTTCACCTAGGTCTTCAGGATTTACACTCCACTCATAATTACAAAATCTACACCTAAGACTTATACCTATATCTCTTACCTTGACCTCAACTTCTCTAAAACCCTCAATCCTCAGCAATTCTTTCACATTAAATACTAGAATATCTTTATCTATATTCTGAAGTCTTCCTACAGCGATTGTCACCCCTACGATGGTTCTACCTCTATAATTGTTAACAATATATCTCACTATAGACTCTGCAATAGCCCATTCATGCATTGCTATAACATCCTCTCAGATTTTCTACTGCTATTTGATGTATATATAGAGTCTATTATCTTGATCACATCACTACATATCTCTGAGATCTTATTTTTAAGCGTATCCGAAAGCTCTTCTGAGAGAGTCTGAGTATCACTTATACCGATACCTATAACATATATCTTCTCGGGAGGCTCTAGATTATATACTTCAAGGATTCTTAGTACATCTGCAAGGCTTAAGGAGTGAGGAGCTTTTACATGACTTCCATAGAAATCTTTAGGATCTATAAGATGTACTCTACCAATATCATCTGGATTGTCAACGATAATACTATCTACTATGATCAACTCCTTAACACCACTAATAATATCTAGTAGAGATATCCAGGATCTCTCTAGTATCTCTACTTCAAAGCCTCTCTTCTCTAGATCTCCTCTTAGCAGTGATCCTATTACTAACCCTATTTTATCTTCAAGAAAAATACTATTACCTAGAAAAAGAATTTTTCTATCTCCTCTAGTTTTCATATTTGATGCCATCTAATCTCTAAGATACTTCTTTCCTAAGAGCTCTCCTCTCTCATTATAGAGTTCTACCACGATCTTTAACTCACCTGGTAATGCATGAGTTCCACATGCATGACATGGATCGTAGGCTCTGAAAGCCATCTCAACCATATTGAGGAGGCCTTCTCTAACATCTCCACCCTTAATTAATGCTCTCGCAGCTTTATCTATAGACATGTTTATTCTCGCAGCATTAAACTGTGTAGCTACTAGTAGATTAGCTTTTCTCAGAATACCTCTCTCATCACTCTCATAATGGTGTATGAGAACTCCTCTAGGAGCCTCAACAACACCAATACCTGTAGGACCTGGAGTCTTAGTCGGTATGTTAAGCACCTCTCTACTCTCAATATCCGGGTCTTCAGCAAGTTCTTTAATCCTCTCAGCAGCATATATAATCTCTACCACTCTAGCCCAGTGCATTGCCAGAGTGTAATGCGCTGGTTTCTCACCTAGAGTCTCATACATCTCCTCGAAAGCTTGCTGAGCCATTGGAGTTGCCATAGAATCTGAGACATTTAATCTCGCTAGAGGTGCTACACATAGTATTCCACTATCAGGTCCTTCGACGAAACCTTTCCATCCAATCGGCTTCAAGTATGGGAATTTTATATATGTCCACGGCTCTATATGCTCAGCTATGTAGTTGAGGTATTCGTGGACATCGAATTTAGCGTATTCTCTCCCCCTAGGATCTATTATTCTAAGCTTGCCGTCGTAGAAGTTTAATCTATTCTTATCATCTACCAAGCCCATATAGTAAGTCTCATGTCTATAAACATCGCTTGTTACAAGCTTATATATGCTTGGATCACCTAAGACAATACTCTTAAAGATCTTATGCGTTGTTATTGCAATTTCTATTGCTTCATTAACAGATTCTCTCAGCTCTTTAACCACCTCCGGCTCTAAAGGTTTCGATATACCACCAGGTCTACCAAAAGGTGGGTGGATTGTTTTACCCATAATCTTCTCATTTAACTTTCTAAACTTCCTCCTAACACTCACTATCTTATATCCTAGAGCTCCAACTTTCTTTAAAACACCAACTATATTCCTCTCTTCTTTAGGAGCTTCTGGACCTACTATGAAATCCGGTCCTGCAAGCACGTAGAAGTGCAAAGCATGGTCTTCAAGCATGAAGATATTATATGCAAGTTCTCTGATCTTCTTCGCTGCAATCGGAGGATCTACATGGAATAAATCATCTAACGCCTTAGTAGAAGCCATATGATGTGCTGTAGGACATACACCACATATTCTAGGAGTTATCACTGGCGCATCCTCAGCAGGTCTACCTTCTAAGAACTTCTCAAATCCTCTCAACTCTGGTACCTGTAGATAAGCTCTTATACAATCTCCTTTTTCATCAAGGATAGCTATAATTCTCCCATGACCTTCAAGTCTTGTTATAGGATCTATTACAATCTTCCTCATCCTAAAACTAGACACTCCTACCACCCCACTTCATTAAATTAAGTCTAAGTCTTGAAGCTGGTAGTGTGAATTTATAGACTAAACCCGCAGGATCTGGCAAACCTTCCTCAATTATTCTAGCTATCTCTCTCTCATCCTTAGAATCTATTATACTAGCAAGGAATGATATAACCTTACCACCGTAATCTATATGTGTCTCTAGAGGACCGTAGCATCCTATACATGGCATAGCAGCTTTAGGACATAAAGCAGTACATCCTCCTCTAGTAGAAGGCCCTAGACATGGGATACCTTGAGCAAGTAAGCATTTCCCAGGATCTATTCTCGTATTATATATTCTAGATATCTTCTTAACTAGAATCTTCTCTGGCTTAGTTGCATTTAGCGGACACTCATCGCAGAGAGCTCTCTGAGAAGCTCCTATAACCGAACCTTTTGGAGGTATCTTTCCACTGAGTAGCATCTTTAAAGCATTGAGAGTAGTCTCCGGTGTTGGAGGACAACCTGGTATATAATAGTCTACTTCAATAACAGCGTTCAAGGGTAAGAGTATTGGTAGAAACTCTGGAAGCTCTAGTTCTACACCTTCCTCAGCAACATATTTAACCATAGGCTTCCTATCTCTCTCATATACTGTTGGCACTTCAGAATAAACTCTCGATAATATCTCCTCACGAGAGTAAAGATTAGCTAAACCAGGTACTCCACCCCATGAAGCACATGCTCCATAAGCTATAACAATCTTCGCTTTTCTTCTAAGAAGTCTGGCCATCTCTACATGCTCGGATAGTCTTACACCACCATTTATTAAAGCTACATCCACTGATTTATCTGGAAGCTTCTCAACATCTTCCTTCTTAAAATCTACAGCTACAGGCCAGAATACTATATCTAAGATGTTAATCAGCGACGGCTCATCACTTACAGCATCAACCTGAGCCTCCTCACATCCACCACAGCTAGCCATCCAGTAGAAAGCTATACGTATCTTACCCTCACTCAATCTTTCCCACCTCTCTCACCACCTTAAGAGGTCCTAGTTTTCTAATCTTCTCAACCATATCCTGAGCTACTTCAATAAGTTTCTTAGCATCTGAAGCCGCTATCCACTCCAGCCTAAACCTCTCAGATTCCACACCCAACTGTTCTAAAAGTTTTCTCAGTAGAATTGCTCTTCTAAGAGCTTTATAGTTGCCCTCTATATAGTGGCAGTCTCCAGGTCTACAACCAGCAATAATAACACCATCAGCTCCATTAGCGAAAGCTTCTAATACAAGTTGAGGATCTACTCTACCAGAACACATAACTCTTATAATTCTTATATTAGGTGGATACTTCATCCTGCTAGTCCCAGCTAGGTCTGCCGCTGCATAAGCGCACCAATTACATGCAAACATCAAGATTTTAGGCTCGAATCTCTCACCCATACTCTCACCCTTTGAATGCTCTTACTTGAGCAATAAGCTGTACATCTTTAAATCCTCTCTGCTGCATAGCTCCAGAGGGGCATGCCGCAGCACAAGTACCACATCCAGCACATAGAAGGGGGTTGACTGAGGCTATAGTCCTACTATCTACTTGCTTAAGTGATATAGCGTTATAAGGACACATGCCTATGCATACTCTACATCCGCTACATAGATCCTCATTAACAGCTGCTATCTGAGCCTCGCCAGCTATTATATCTTTACTAAGAATCGATAACGCTCTTGAAGCTGCAGCACTTCCATGAATTATACTCTCAATAACACTCTTAGGACCAGTCACAGCTCCAGCTAAGAATATTCCTCTACTCGCAGCCTCTACCGGTCTGAGCTTTAGATGTGCTTCATTTACAAATCCTTCTTCTCCACAGCCTACCCTGATAACATCTAATACTTGTCTCAAATACTTTCCTGGAGCCATACCTACAACTAGCACGACTAAGTCTGAGGGTATCTCTAAGTACTCGTTAATAGTTATATCACGTACATAGACTCTAATATCTCCATCTTGAACTCTAACCTCTGGAGTCTCCCTATATCTAACAAATCTAACACCTTTCTCTAAAGCCTTCCAATAAATATCTTCATCATAGCCGTAGGTTCTTATATCCTTGTGAAGAATATATATTGAAGCATCTGGCATCTGCTCTAAGATCTTAATAGCAGCTGATAACATAGCTGAGCAACACATTCTAGAGCAGAATTCATAAGATCTAGGTGTAGTCTTTAGAGACCCGACACATGATATGAAAGTTATTCTCTTAGGCATGCTACCATCTACTACAAGCCTCCCCCTAGTAACCCCCTTCTCATCGAGAAGTCTATGTAGCTGGAATAATGTAATAACCTTACTACTTAACCCATAACCTAGCTCACCCTTCTCAGGATCATAAGGATCATATCCTGTAGCTAGGATTATAACTCCAACCTCAACCTCCTCGACACGCTCCTGTTCTGATAAATCTATGGCTTTAGCAGGGCATACTTTAACACACTCACCACAGAGAGTACATGCTTCTAGGTCGATCGCGTATATAGGTGGGTATGCTCCCTCAAAGGGTATGTAGATCGCTCTCCTCTTCATGATACCATACTCATACTCATTAGGTACTTCAACAGGACACACCTTAACACACTCACCACAGAGAGTACATTTTGAATTAACACGTCTCGGTTTAATCCTAATCCTAACCTTAAAACTCCCAGCTGAACCTTCAACAGATTCTATCTCAGAATTCACATAAACCCTTACACTTGGAGTCTTAGCCAGTTCATTAATAGCTGATTTTACGAGTTCATCACCTCTAACCCCTAGATATCTTATTAAGGGGATCCTAGCCGTGTGACCTCCTAGCGCATGTTTCCTCTCAACTAAGTACACATTAAATCCTGCTCTAGCTAGTTCAAGAGCGCTCCTAATTCCAGCAGCACCTCCTCCGATTACTAGTGCATTTCTAACTACACCGACCTTAGCCTCTTCCAAAGGCTCTAGTAAGGCTGCCTTAGCTACAGCCATTCTAATTAAATCCTTAGCTTTTTCTGTAGCCTCTCTCCTATCAGTATGAGCCCATGAACAATGCTCTCTAATATTAACCATCTCGAATAGATACGGATTTAATCCACCTCTCATAACTGCATTCCTAAATGTTACCTCGTGAAGAGCTGGAGAACATGCTGCGACAACCACTCTATTCAAATTATACTCTTTAATATCATTTACAATGAGCTCCTGCCCTGGTTCTGAGCACATGAACATGTAGTCTCTAGCTATAACAACATTTGGTAGTGTTGTAGAGTATTTAACAACTTCTTTAACATCAACAAGCCCAGCTATATTAGTCCCACAATGACATACATACACTCCTATTCTAGGCTCATCGGGCATAAGCCGCCACCTCCCTCCTGCTGATAGCATATGTAGCCGCTCTAACAGCTGCCGCACTACCCTGAGCTACAGAATCCGGGATATCTTTAGGTCCTGTAATCGTTCCAGCCATGTATATCCCTTCAATAGGGGTAGCTATAGGATCCTGAGGATCTAATGTTTTAGGTCTTCCACCCTCTACAAGTCCTAGATCAGCTAGGAATGCTGGAGTATTGGGTACTATTCCTAGAGCTAGAACTACCATGTCAGCTTCTATCTTCTCTATAGTACCTTTTAGAGTATCTTCGTAGGCTATTATTAGATTCTTAGTCTTCTCATCTTCAATAATTTTAGCAGGTCTCCCTCTAATGAATTTGATCTTAAATTCTTCAATAGCTCTCTCATAGAACTCCTGAAATCTTTTACCAAAAGCTCTTATATCCATATACAGAATTGCTATATCAACATCTGGTTCATGCTCTTTAGCTAGGATAGCCTGCTTTATCGACGCCATACAACAATATGCTGAGCAGTATGGGTTAATCCTATAATCTCTAGAGCCTACACACTGGATAAATACTATCCTCTTAGGATGCTTTTTATCAGATCTCCTTAATAACACACCTCCAGTAGGTCCTCTAGCATCTAGTAATCTCTCAAACTCGATATTAGTATAAACATTAGGATACCTACCGTAACCATAGAGTGAGAGTGCTGGATGCTTAGGATCTACAAATCTATATCCTGTAGCTACTATTACAGCATTAACATATAATTGTATAATCTTCTCTGTATCATTAAAGTTTACTGCTCCACTAGGGCATACCTTCTCGCAGAGTCTACATGATTTAAGCTTAAAATACAGACATATGCTGGGATCTATTATAGCTTTTAATGGGACAGCCTGGGGGAAGGGTATGTAGATAGCTTTCCTCATTGATAGACCTTCATTAAACTCGTCTGGAGCTCCTAGTTTATCCTTAGCAGGGCATTTCTCAACACAAGTACTACACCCAGTGCACTTAGTTTCATCAACATATCTGGGATACTTCTTAATGATAGCTTTAAACACTCCATTTTTCTCTCTTGTTAGACTAATAACCTCGGCATTAGATATAATCTTTATATTAGGATTCCTAGCAACCTCAGCCATTTTAGGAGTTAGAATACATGAAGCACAGTCTAGAGTTGGAAATGTCTTATCCAGCTGAGCCATCCTACCTCCTATGCTAGGCTTCCTCTCAACAAGATAGACCTTAAATCCCATCTCTGCAAGATCTATGGCAGCCTGGATTCCAGCTATACCTCCGCCAACAACTAAAATCTCACCACTACTCATCGAACAAACCCCCTCTCCTTAAGCATTTTAAGTCTTGCAAAGTATATGGCGAAGGGTCTATAAGCTAGATGCGACCATTTACCGAAAGGTACCATTAATACTAGAAAGCATGCAGCAAATATTATATGTAGTGCAAACATTACATAGGTTAGGAGCGGGTAATCTAGAGTTCTAAATATTCCAGTTAATACCCCGGATGCTACAGTTAAAGCTAGCAACCACGTGTAAATCCAGTCGCTAGTATGAGAGTACTTCCATACATGATACTTCTTCTCAAATCTCCCCTTAATTATATAGAATAACCCGATCAATAGTAAGATTATAGATATAATGCCTAGAATACTGAGAGGATGTTTAAATAGGAATGGCTCGTTAGTAAGAGTAAATCTTAGAAGAACAACGAATAATAGAAATGATAGAGCGTAGCCATAGAATATCATTAAATGAATGAAGTGATACTTTCTGAAAGAGCATTTTGAAAGTTTAACCTGGGTAAAGAAATGCTTTGGAATCTCAACCAGCTCCCTAAGCGCCATACTTAGAGGTATACCTTTAAGGCTTCCAACAGTAAACCTATACATTCTATAAATGTTTAATAGAAGGAATAAAGCTAGCAATGCAAATACTATTAATCCTGCAGTATCAACAACTACTACAGGAGCAAATGTTTCAAGCATTGTACGATCAGTAATAATAGGGCCTCTAAAAATCAAGCCGATAAGTAGTGTTATGGTAGCCACCACAAGTACTCCTATCAGCCAACCATACTTCGTTAAATGTAAAAATCTTGAAACACGACCTGTAAAATCATATTTAATTATAAGATATCTTCTAGCAGCTGCAAGTATCTCTGAAGGATCAGCTCCTTTAGGACATGAATCTGAGCAGTCGCCACAATGATAACAAAGCCAAGGCTCAAGAGATGCAACAAGCTTATCCTCAACACCTAGTTTAACATATTTAATAACTTTCCTGGGGAAAGGCTCTCCACCATACTCCTCAGAGAAAGGACACGTAACTGTGCATACACCACAATCAAAACACTTACGAATACCAGATGCTCCAAGCATTTCAAGTGTGTTCATAAGATCAGGTTTAATTCTAAGAATACTTATTTTTGTCATCAGTATATATTATTATCCAAAACTTATATTTTTTCTTTAATGTGCATTTGAATGAATATATGTATGGTTTCAAATAGTTCTTTATAAAACATTTTTATTATAGCTTATATATAATAAAGTGTTTTAAGAATTACTACTATTACTATGGCTGATATTATTAAGGCTACATCTAATATTTTAGTACTCAGAGGTATTTCAATAGGAGTCTGATAAATAGACTATCGAAAGACCTTGAGAGATAATTCTATCTTATACTTTTAACGAAGGCTACATACTTCTGGGAATGATCTTTGAGGAGATCTCTACGATGCGAGGTTTATATCAGGATTGAATCTTGTGAATAAGATATAATAGGGTTAATAGATTAGCAGATCAATTTCATTATCTCTTCACAGGTTTAAAATAAGAACAGTATACCTATATACTTATTTAAATAAAGAAAAATACTTTTTTAATGAGGGAAATCTATATAAATCCTCGCAAGTGCTATATATATTGGAGGGTGAGTATTATGTTAGGTTTTAATCCTCTCACAGAGTTTAAAATAGTGCTTATGCTTCTAGTGGTGATGCCGGCAGGATTATATTTCTCTAATTATAGCATGATTGGATCTAGCTAGAGGTGGTGGTATTGAGCTCGGCAAGTTTAACAACAGGGTTAATCCCGATCCTAGTTATTGGAATCTTTTTCACCGGTATCTATATTCTATCCTATAGATCTTCTCTTCTCAGAGCCGGGAAGAGTAGGGAGAGAGCTCAGCCTTATACATCAGGAGTCTTGTTCAACACCAATCAATTCACGCATGTGAGCGATATGATTGTGTTCTTATCCATGCTTCTCGCAATCGAATCTCTTATCATAGTTATATTCCTCGCAGGTGCTTCTCTCTGGCTTATGGCACTCTTCTCTGCATCTCTTCTCGTTGTAGTTCTCGGATATCTCATCTGGATTGAAGGAGGGTTCTGAAGATGGCGAGAGATAATCTTCGTATGATTAGGAAAAGTCCTTGGGTCTTCCACTTTAACTCGGGAGGCTGTAATGGCTGTGATATCGAGGTTGTAGCTGCTTTCACTCCTAAGTATGATGTGGAAAGACTTGGCATGACTCTAACTTCATCTCCTAAGCATGCTGACATCCTGGTTGTGACAGGTCCTGTCACTAGACAGGTAGCGGGGTCTCTAAAGATGATCTATGATCAGATGCCTGAGCCTAAGATTGTTATAGCTATTGGAACATGTGCTTGCAGTGGAGGGATCTTTCGAGGAGGATATAATGTTATAGGAGGTGTTGATAAGATTATCAAGAACGTCATATGCGTACCAGGCTGTCCTCCAAATCCTAGAGCTATCTATTCCGTGATCAAGAAATTATACGATAACAAGATCGGAGGCGATGAAGGTAATGGGAGCAGTAGATCTTAGAAGAGATAAGGATTCCTCTGTAGTCCTAGTATCTCCAGACTCCTTCCCCGAAGCTATTAAAGCTACTATACCAAGCTACCCACATCTGATAACTATAACAGCTGTTCACATTGACGGCGGTATTGAGTTGATATACTCTTTCGATAACCTGAGAGGAGAGATGAGAAATATAATAGTAAGACTTCCAGAGAAGGAAGCTTCTATCCAGAGCATAAGCTCCTATCTCAAGGGATCCTATATATACGAGATGGAGGTAAGAGACTTATTCGGAGTAAACTTCCTAGGACATCCAATACCTAGCGCCAGACTTCTCCTACCAGACAGCTACCCAACCAACGCACCACCACCACTCCTAAAAACAGTATCACTCGAACAACTCTCAAGAATACTAGATGAAGCACAAAGACAGGAACCCCCTACAATGCTCACACCTGTAACAGGATCCTCTAGATATAGTGTTGAAAGTCTAGTAATACTCCCATTCGGCCCCTACCACCCCGCTCTCAAAGAACCCGAGCACTTCGCTATAGCATTGGAAGGAGAGAGAATAGTAGAAGCCATGCCTAGAATAGGCTATGTTCATAGAGGTATAGAGAAGCTTGCTGAAAACAGAACATATCTACAAGTACTCTTCCTAGTCGAGAGAGTATGCGGTATATGTAGCTTCCATCATTCATGGACTTATACAATGGCTGTAGAAAAGCTACTAGGCATAACACCTAGCAAGAGAGCAGAGTATCTGAGAACACTAGTCGCAGAACTCGAGAGAATACACAGCCATACTCTCTGGATAGGACTTCTAGGCTACTGGAGCGGTTTCGACACAATGTTCATGTGGCTTTGGTCTGCTAGAGAGAGGATTATGAAGCTTCTAGAGATGATAGCCGGGAACAGAGTTAACAAGTCATTTATAACAATAGGAGGTGTGAGACGCGATGTATCAGATGAGAAGCTGAAGATAATATTGAGAGAGATAGCAGAATTCGAGAGAGAATTCAGAAAGATAACAGATGAGGTAATGTCTTACGACCCCCTCATAGAGAGAGTAAGAGGTATAGGCTCTTATAATGCGGAGACAGCAATCCTCTCAGGAGCTGTAGGTCCCGTGCTAAGAGCTGCTGGAATCCCCTACGATATTCGAAAGATAGAGCCCTATGGAGCTTATCCAGAGATCTCATTTAACGTGATCACAGGAAGCAGAGGAGATGTTCTATCTATCGCAGATGTAAGAGTTAGAGAAACATTTGAATCTATAGAGATAATTAGACAAGTCATAGAGAAAATACCCTCAGGAAATCCTGTTCCTCCCACATTCTTCACAGGCGGAGGCAGAGATGGAGAAGCTATCGCTAGAACAGAACCTCCTAGAGGAGAACTCTACTACTACATCAGAGGAAGAACTGGGATGAAAACCCCTTACAGAGTTAAGATCAGAACTCCTACACTTCCCAACCTCGTTCTAGCTTCAGAAGCTCTTAAAGGCTATACCTTATCAGATATTCCTCTAATACTCACTATGATAGATCCTTGTTTCAGCTGTGAGGATAGAGCTATAGTATATGTTGGAAGAAGAGATCCATTCATAGTTAAACTACATCGAACCCCTCCCAGAGAAATCAGCGGAGGATGCACCCTATGAGCTATCCACTTCCTCTAATACCTCTCATGGTTCTAGCCTCTATCATAGCATTCCTACTCCTAAGCTTCTTCTTCGAGTGGGTAGAGAGAAAAACTCTAGCGAGAATTCAGAAGAGAATCGGACCATACTTCACAGGCCCGGGAGGAGTTCTTCAACCATTAGTAGATTTTCTCAAGCTACTAAGCAAGAAAGAGCTGATCTCTGAAGGAACAGATATTCTTCTCTACAGGCTTTCAGCATTGATCGGTGTCATCATCCTAGCATATGGATTCCTCTACATACCATTCTTCTCCACAGACCCTCTCCTAAGCTTCGAAGGAGATCTACTGATGATAATACTCGTATTCATCCTAACCTCCTTCTCATATCTTATCGCGGGAACATCTGTTAGAACTCCATTCACTCTGGTAGGCACGAGCAGATTAATAGTCCAGTACTCTCTATACGAGCTTCTATACCTCTCATGCTTCGTCATAGTATTCTTCCAAGTAGGCTCTCCAACAATCTCAGAGATAGTCCGCTACCAGGAGCAGAGCATGCCTCTCATAATATTCCAGCCACTAGGATTCATCGTAGCAGTACTCTCTCTCCTAGCAAAACTCGAGAGACCTCCCTTCGACCTTCCACATGCTAAGCAAGAGATTGCCGCAGGCTGGATGAGCGAGCTCTCAGGCAGAACTCTTGCCTTCATAAGACTATCTAACAACATGGATCTAACTTTAAGCACACTACTCATCGTAGCCTTCTTCCTCGGAGGAGGATCCGGGCCTATGACCTCTACAACACCGATTCTATGGCCTGTATACTTCCTGATCAAAGCTCTAGCCGTTCTAATCCTACTCACACTCATAGAAGGAATTGCTGTGAGAGTTAGAAGCATGTATCTTCCCATGAGACTTGCTCTCCCACTCTCATCCCTACTAGTTGTTCAAGCGATACTAGTCATAGGCTGGAGGATGGGATTATGAGAAGAAGATATGGAAACATGGTTCTTGAAGCTATAAGAAGTCTTCTTAGAAAACCAGAGACTCTACCTTCGAAAGAGATCGAGAGAAAGATCTTCACAGAAGAGTCTAGAGGGATCCCGACTCTTATAGCAGATAAATGTATAGGATGTTCTCTATGTGCAATGACCTGCCCCTCTCAGGCTATAACAATGATACCTGGAGGAAAGAGATCTATAGGAGGTAGAGTTATCGAGATCAAGATCCCGAGCTTCGACTACTCTAAATGCATATACTGCGAGCTCTGCGCCCAGATCTGCAAACAGAACGCTATAGAGATCAGAAAAGATCAGGATCCTATAATAATCATGAAAAATGGTGAGAGCCGATGAATGATATCTCATCAGCTCTCGCAGTGTTGGGAGCTATGTTCATAATATACTCGCTAATTAGCATTAGATGGTCTGTATGCGTGATCTCGATCTTCTTAGGCTCTCTACTTCTAGGTACTTCAATAGCTATCAAAGTAGAACCCATGGCTGGACTAGCTGTGATCATTATATACAGTGGAGGGCTTACAGCTCTCACATATATAGCATCTATTCTGCTCAGTAGAAGAGAGATCGAGATAAAAACGATCATGAGATTAGTAGAAGTAGTAGCACTACCACTTCTCATATCAACTCTATTCTCAATCACTCTCCTAGTAAAAGATTTAGAGAGTAGGATAAGCATCACAACCCCGGTCTTCTCAATAGGTTCTCTTGATATAACCTCCCTCTCTATAGCTCTTGTAATGAGTGTTGGAGTCATAATCATCCTACTCGGAGGTGGTAGAAGATAGTGTTATTATCAGATCTCATAATATCATTCCTACTCGTGAGTGCTGGCATAGCTTCTATACTTATCTATAGAAGTCTCTTCAGATTTATCCTAGGAATCTTCTCAGCATCTCTAGGAGCAGTATATCTTCTCTCATCACTACAATTCTCATCTCCGGCTATAGTGATCATAGCAAGCATTCTAGGGATCTCTGAAGCAGTTCTAATATCATTTCTACTCTCTCTTGCTAGAAGCAGAAGAGTAGAAGATTTCGATGAGTTAAGAGAACACTCGGGGTGAGATCCTATGAACACTTCCTCAATCCTACTACTAGTTCTCTCAATGAACAGCTTCATAGCCTCTGCTCTGATACTTCTCTTCAGAAGGAGAATAATAGCTGAGATCCTGGCAAACGCTTCAGCATTTCTCTCTCTAGCGATCTCAGCATATCTCATGATATATGAAAGACTACCCATACAAGTATCAATACTTCCACACATCTCTCTATACATGGACAAGCTCTCCGCAGTATTCTCTCTAGTCATAGGTCTCATAGGATCTGCTGTCACCATGTACAGCATTGAATACATGAGAGAAGCTAGAGATTTCACAAGATACTACTCTCTAATATCTCTCTTCATAGGAGCCATGCTAAACCTGGTTCTAGCATCCGACATAGTATACCTGCTTCTCAACTGGGAGCTCGTAGGATTATGCAGCGCTCTTCTAATAGCATACTGGTGGGAGAAGAGAGAAGCTAGAAGAGCTGGGATGAAGGCTCTTATAATGACCAGAATAGGAGATATAGGTTTGATAGCTTTTGCATCAATCTCGATATACTATGGATTCTATAGTATTCCAGAAATCCTAGGATCTCAAGAGACAGCCTTAAAACTAGCTCCATTCCTACCACTCCTAGTACTCGCAGCAATAGGAAAATCAGCTCAATTCCCACTACACACATGGCTGCCAGATGCTATGGAGGGACCTACAACTGTTAGCGCACTTCTCCATGCAGCGACAATGGTTAAAGCTGGAGTATATCTAATGCTTCGATTCCACCCGATTCTCATAGAGAATCAGATGACTACAACCCTGCTCTTCATATTATCTCTCATAACAATCTATCTATCATCTCTCGCAGGACTTGTTTCAATGGATATAAAGAGAATTCTCGCTTACAGCACTATCAGCTCTCTATCTCTCATGTTCCTAGCCATATCAGTAGGCGAGCTCTACATAGCTCTTCTCTATCTATTCAACCACGCTCTATTCAAAGCCTTGCTATTCCTAACAAGCGGTAGTGTAGAACACTCTCTACATACAAGAGATATATCAAAGCTGAGAGGACTTTGGGCGAGAGGATTCAGAATCGAGACAATAGGCTTCCTAGCTGGAGCTCTCAGCGCTGCAGGACTTCCTCCTCTCTCCGCAGGACTTGTAAAAGAAGAACTTCTCATCGGAATATCATCTGAGATGACACTAGTAGAACGCTACCTAGTTACAAGCACTATATCATTTCTAATGTCTCTCTTCATAATGAGACCCTTCGTACTATCATTCATAAGCACTATAGAAAGAGAGAGCAGAGATGAGAAGATGAGAGAACCTATAATGAATGGTGTTAATCTGATCCTCCTTATAACGACCCTCACAGCATTCATCCCTACATATATTATCTCAGAGTATCTCGGGGTAGGATATTTAAAATCTGAGATTCATGTAGCTCCAATACTTGGAGTATTACTTGGAATAATATGCGCATTTCTAATACCAAGGATCAGATTAGAGATAAGTGATCTCATGAGGAGATTCGTGGAAACCTCTCTAGGACTTGATCTCATCTACAATAGATTGGGAGAGGTATTCTACGAAAGTTTATCTATTAAGAGTTCTAGAGTTAATAGTGGCAGAGCTTCTCAAGGTCTGAAAGGACTGATAATCATCATCATTATAATAACCTTGATCGTGGTGATCTCCTCATGAACATGGAGTCTCAGATTCTCATTCTCATACTCATATACACGATTCTATCCTACACCATATACTCCTTCTCAAGAAGATTCAGAGATACATCTATCACTCTACTTTCAATAATAACAGGAGTTTCAATAGCTTATCTCTCTATCGAATCTAGAGGTGTGGGAGGTCTAATAGGTTTAACAGGATCAATAACACTACTAGTGTCACTAGCAATAGCCGAGATCTATAAGATAGAGAAGAGAGCTATGCTCTCAATACTAGGAGTATACTTCCTATCAACCTCACTTCTCATCCTAACCACAGATAGCATTCTAAGACTTTTCATATACTGGGAGATAGTTGCAATGCTAATGATCGGAAGTCTAGCTCTCTACAGAAGTAGAGACGGCTATGAAGCCGCACTTAAGTACGCAGTCATATGCCTTCCAGGCTCTATAATAGGTCTCATAGGCTTGATACTAGCTGTCTCGGAAACAGGATCTTTAACCTTTCCATATATCCTCTCCGAAGCCAGCATCATTTCTAAAACTCTCATGGTGATAGGCTTTGGAACTGAGATAGCTTTATTCCCAATGTACATATGGCTTCCCAGTGTTTATCTAGGTATGCAACCTCTTCTTCTAGCGATCGAGGTTGTTTCAATACTCCCTGCAACATCTTATATTATAGGAGTTATAGCTTCTACAAATCCTGTGATAGCTGTGTCAACTTCAACTCTAGCTCTCCTAGGATCTCTTATAGGATCTCTCTCAGCCATTGTACAAAGAGATCTGAGAAGACTTCTAGCTTATAGCACTCTCGCACACACAGGATACATAGTTCTAGGAATCTCTGTAGGAACCACTCTGGCTACAAGCTACGCCATATTACACATGATCGCACATGGAATTCCTAAGGCATCACTACTAGCAGTAGCTTTCATCCTTCTAACAAGATCAGGTGCAGACGATCTGAAAAACTTATCAAGCTTAGGAGGAGAGTATAGATTCATATCAATAGGAGGAGCTCTAGCACTTCTAGGACTACCACCATTCCTCAGCTTCTGGAGCGAGCTCTATATATTCCTAGGAACATTCTATGCTGGAATCATGTGGAGCATGCTAGCCATAGTCTATGCAATCGTGATCATCCTCTCAACAGGTTATGCCTTCAGAATAGTATACGCATACTCTGGAGAATCAACTGAGAAAAAAGATGTGGGAAGAGATCTCTCAGGAATCCTAGTTCTAATACTCTTCCTACTCTCACTACTCTTATCACCTTTACAAAGCCTGATACTTCAATACTTTCTAGGATTCTCTCCATAGAAGTATTCTGAGTCATTCAAAACCTCAAAAAGTTTCTAGATCTCAGTATATTCTCTGAGTATCAAATTCATTGAACTGATAAATCTCTTAACAGGTGGAGATAGCTCTTCTCCGATATAGAATCTCTCACCTCCTATACCTATGATAGTGATCTTCTTAAGAGGAGCACTAGCTTTTAAAATCCTGAGAACCATAGAAATAGGAATTCTATGAGACCAAACAATCTTCTCATCCAGATCTTCTAAATCCATTAAGAAAACCCTTCCAGCATTCTCAACTCCAAGAGCTGCGGAGTCAAGAATTAAAAGTCTCTCAGGCTTCTTCCTCATAATTCTATCAAGACAGTTCTCAAGTCCTTCTTCGCATAGGATTATCTTCTCTTCCTCTGTAAGATCTCGTAGAATACTGCAGAGCTTTAGAGCTGCAGCATCATCAGATCTGAATCGAGTCCCAATACATATGATAAGAGATGTGCAAGTTCTAATCTCCTCCAGTATTAGATCTGCTAGTTCTTTCTCTGATAATTCTCTCAAGTTTCATCATATAACTATTTAAATCCTTGAATATTTAGAATATTTATGAAGACCGAGATACTCTAGATGTCATGACTTGGAATATTTAGATGTTATTAGCTTAGATCTGTATGAGAGTATCATGGTGTGAGAATGCTACAATCAGAATCTGAAGAGATCTATAGATCTCTAGCTCTCTCACAGAGATCTTATAATGAAGATCTGGAGAATATATTCTCTAAATCCAAGATCTCCCAGAGATCCTAGGAGGAGAAATATCCTGAACACAGAGAGATCTATCATACTCGGAGTAGATTCAGGAGCTACGAAGATAGAAGTAGCTGTAGTAGATCTCGAGGGCAGACTTCTAAACCTGATCCGAGAAGAATCCTCTGGAAATCCTGCTTCAATAGGTTTTGAGAGATTTACAGAGAATATATCAAGAGCTCTAGAGAAGACCCTAGAAAGATTCCAAGGATATCGTGTGATAGGCTTAGGCATAGGACTGGCAGGATTTCTAGAAGGCTTCTGGAATGAGAGTATAAGGAAGATACTCTCAAGAATCCTAGGAGAAGATCTCAGAATAATAATAGTTGAAGACATCCACGCATCACACATCTCCGCACATCTATTCGGAGACGGAGTAATAGGTGTTCTAGGTACCGGGAGTAATTTCTATGGAGTATGCAGAGGTAGAAGCTGGAGAGTTGGAGGGTGGGGTCATCTTGTGGATGATAGAGGAGGAGCCTATAGTATTGGAGTTCAAGCTCTTTCGAAAATCTTCAGATCTATTGATGGTAGAGCTGATCACACGATTCTACTAGAGTACGCATTAAAACACTATAATGCTTCAAATATTCATGAGCTGATCTACAGAATATACTCTTCTCCAGATCCTAAGAGTCTGATAGCTTCATTCGCACCTAAGGTATTCAAAGCATTTCTAGAAGAAGATCCTGCTGCTGTAGAGATTATAAGAAGTGAGGTGAGAGAGATCTCTCTAGCTATAGCAACCATCATGAAGAAGATCCAATGCCTCAACATCCCTACAGCTCTGACAGGATCTGTTTATAAAGAGAATAGATCTCTGCTTAAGAAACTCGTAGAAGAAGATCTGAGTATGAGATTCAATATATCAATAGATATAAAGGATCAGATCATAAGAGAATCATGTGCATCTGCACTGATAATTCTGAGAGAGATAACCAGAAGATCCTTCGAAGAAAAACTAGAGAATATAATCAGATCATGCGCTCAAAATCCTGTCTCTTGAGATCCTGCTGAGAAATCCTAAGAAGAATGCAATAGATCAGCAGTGCGATAATATGTGAAACTTCTCATCTGATAAGGATCAGGAGCTTGAGCATGCTTCTTCATAGATCTCGAGAGAGATATTAAACTCTATAACTGCGACTCCTCTTACATCGAGGATTATCAAGATATTTTAATAGGATGCATATGTATTATTAGCGTAGAAGAAGATTGAAGCATGAGAGATTTATCTGGAGAATTCTCGCTATAGAGATCTATATCCCTTCAGTACTTCTAGCAGTATCAAGAGGTATCATAATAACAGCTCTCCCCATATATCTTCTCATACATGGATACCCGTATACCATGGTTAGCATGGTGATATCATCTGTTAACATAGGTGCTCTCGCAATAGACTTTCTAGCTGGATTTCTCCTCTACATCTTAGGATTCAGAAGACTTAACACACTCGCGATAACCCTGATACTACTCTCAATATTCGGAATCCTAATACTCAATGAAAACTACCACCTACTACTAGTACTCCTCGCATTCTTCGGCGTTGGTAGAAGTCTGTGGTCTATGTCTAGGAAGTATTTTATAAGTGCTCACATACCTTATGAATTTAGAGGAAGAGCTTCATCATTTATAGGAGCTTCTGAGAGGATCGGATTATTCGTAGGACCTCTAATAGTTAGCATAGTACTCGCACTAGCTGATGTCTTTCATGCATTGATAATCTCCACGATCATAGCCTTACTAGTTCTACTACTAGATCTTCTACCTAGAAAAGAGCTTGAGAATAGCCGGAGCAGTACCAACCCTATAGAAAAATATGATCCCATAGATCCTCAATATAGATCTATCATAGAAGAGATCTCATCACTACTGGGATTTAGATTTATAATGCTATACACAGCCTTATTCATGATACAAGGCATCAGATCTGTTAGACAACTCATGCTACCATCAATAGGACTAGATCTCGTAGGATTAGAATCATCCTTAGTAAGCCTAGTTATAGGAGTTGCAGGAGCATTCGACGTATTAATGGCATACCCGGCAGGATATATAATGGATAGGAAGGGGAGAATCTACGCAGTATCCACGAGCTTCACCATAATCTCACTCTCCTACATAATACTCTCGCTATCTAGAAGTCCTGCAGAATTCATTTTCGGAGCATTAATACTGGGAGTAGGCAACGGGCTTGGTGCCGGGAGCATGATAACTATGGGTACAGACATATATAATATAATTAGAAGAGAGAAGCAAGCAGTAATATTCTTAACACTCTGGCAGTTAATAGGAGATCTAGGCACTGTTATAATGCCTATTCTAATAGGCTTCATAGCATCATCACAAGGTCTTGTAATAGCATGTCTCATAAGCTCAATACTTTCAATAGTATCAGTAGTATTAATGAACCTCTTCGGAAGAGATATATCCTCACTACCAAACTAGTGATCCTATCTATAGATTCTACAGATCCTCGATATATAGTATTCATATGAAGACATTCTCTCATTCTGAGAGATCCTTCTAGGTATAAAATATATGAGAAGGCCGAGATCAAATAATAAGATAAGATATGATTAATAGATTGAATCGAAAGATTTTAAACATAGACTTCTAAGACCTTATCTGATAACTTCTCAGAGATCTTATTCTCTCTAGAAATATTCTAACCTTATCTCCTTCTCTTCTCATAAAATCTCTCCATTCATCTTCCGAGAAAGCTTTATTCCAAGGCTTTCCTACAACTCTGATCTTGTTTCTCTCAATAAACGCTATATCTCCTCTTCCATACACACAATATTTACATGCTACACATGGTATTTCCGGACATGTTAAAGCATTCCCTCTATAAGTGGTTTCAATACCAGCTTCTAACCACTCTTTCATTTCGGCTATCCTAGATATATCTGGCATAGTATGATCTGTTGATGCATAGAGTGCTACATTGCTTCTTCTCCTAAGCTCATTTAATCTATCGAATAACTCTTCTGCAAGTTTTCTCGGGTTGGATAATTCGATCTCTCTATAACTTTTCTCAACTCTATCAATCCACCAGCTTCTAGTATAGCTCCATATTCTTACACCTTTCTCTCTCAATAAGTCTGAGAGTTCTAACCATAGATTCACATAATCTGGATGATAGAAGTCTCCCACTACATGAAGCCTCAGTAGAACCTCTCCTCTATAGAATTCTTTCTCAAGAAACTCTCTAGAGTAGAATTCTATCTCATCAATCACTTTCTTAACAAATTCTCTTGGCTTGTAAAGAGCTATTCTGATAGCTCTATTCATTGCATCTATAGAACTGATATCCTCAGAAGGAGGCTTGTCAATACCATAACAATTCTGAAGACACCACACACTAGCACCAGGACATGTTCCGTAGAGAAAAGCCTTAAGACCAAAACCTCGTGGGATTCCTCTAGGTAGATTTATATGAAGAACTTTACCCATCTTACTATTACCTAAGACTATGATACCTTCTCTAAGCAACGCGACACCTCATGATCTTATAAGTGGTGATATTTCAGCTGAGGTTCTCCGGATCTCTACACCTCTATTATCAGAAAGTCTTAGAACACCTGATGCTTCAAGTCTTCTAAGCGCTTCACTCCAGTATATCCCCAGAGATGAAGGATGTAGCCCATACCATTCCATGAAGAGATCGTTTAAATCATTAAAGCTTACGATCCTACCAGAAAGATCTGGTTTCTCTCTCAACATTCTCATTATAAGACTAGTCAGATCCTCAACTCTCTTCCAAGGATATATATACCAATCCCACTCTCTTTCTTTTAATTCCTCAACATAATAATCAGGTTTTATTCTTGCCATAGATGTCACAATAGTTATAGCGGCGGTTTTAATTTCTCTAGGTTTCCATTCTCTCTCTACATACTCTCTAGCAAGAATCATACTTAATCCTGTATCTACTATGTCGTCAACTAGAAGAACCCTTCTACCACCCATATCATCCAGAATACTATGCCTAAACCTGATTCTAGCATTATCACGTCTATCAGCTTCAATCCAGTGAACAACTTGAATACTTAGAAGTTCTCCAACACCTAGAAAATCACATAGAAGTCTTGCAGGAACATATCCTCCTCTAGCTATTGCAACTATAGTTGTAGGAGTCCAGCCAGAGGATCTTATAAGGTCTGCAAGTTTAAAGACCCAACTAACAATCTCCTCCCATGAGATTAACCTAATTCTAAGCCTGGGTCTAGGCATGATCTAAATCCCCTCTTAGATGATTTTAACAATACTTAAAAATAATAAGAGAGAGTGTTTTATCTTGAATACCTAGATCTTTAATATATTAATATTAAAAAGATCCTATTAAATGCTAATGAAATAGACCTTAACTATAGAAGTAGGCACCTTCTCTAAATCTCTTCTCCCACTATAAACCTGATTTTAGTTTCCTTACAAGCCTCAGAATTCTTATGTTATGAATAACATTTCTTATTACTATAGCACATGCTTGGCAGAAAAATTTTTGAAACTTCTCCAAGAGATCATAATGTTTCTAGGCTTTGAGCTTCGATACACATGCGATCTGCTGAAGGATCTTTTTATCATGCTAAAGATCTTCAGTCTATCTAACTCTAAGTGCATACAATGCTGAGAATATTGAGAGAAGAGCTATTTCATAAGCCTCTAGCTGAGCTATGGAGGACCATTTTATGAAAACTCCTAATAGTCCTAGTATGAATAGGATTGCTATAGAGATTGCAAGTATGCGATCTCTTCTCATAACTCCTATACCGTATATGAGAGCTCCTAGGAATGTTTGAATGAAGAACCATGTTGAGATGAAAACATGAGGTCTAGTGCCTTCAGGGAACACTCCTATGAGAGATAGGAATACTCCTCCTATGGAGAGATAGGATCCTCCTACATATTCTAGTGCGGTTCTTGATCTTAGGATCATGTGAAGAGCTAGTAGGATTACGAGAATACCTGATATTATAAGACCTGTATTAAAGATCCAGGGATTCACAGCTTGAGAACCTCCCAGATCGCTGAAAGCATTCTTGTTAAAATCAAACCAGCTGTTATAGGATATGGATATGAGAACTGATATCAGGAAAACTAGAGATGCAAGAACACCTGAGAATCTTAGGATAGACATTATCCGAGAACCCGTGAAAACCACCGTTTAAGATCTTCCTATGAAAAGTTAAAAATAAGAAGATCTTGGGATCTCTACCTATAATATCTTCTCCACAACTCTTATAGTTATCACCGCAAATCCTTCTCTCCTCTCAATAGATTCTATCCTTAGTCCAACCTCCTCCACATGCTTAGGTATATAATCTATGCAACTCTCATCATCTGTATAGATCCTTATAACACCTCCTTCACCTACTCTGAACAGGATCTTGACAAGCTCTACAAAAGGTTTAGGACATAACTGACCTCTTGTATCTAAAACCTCTTCCCTCACATCATCACTCAATAGAATTCCACCGCCTTCTCATTTATACTCTCTAGAAACTGATAAACCTATTCTACGAGACCTCATAGTATTCGAATTCTCTAAGGTAGGTCTTCGAAGCTATGAATCTCCTCAGATTAGAAGGCGCCAGAACCCTGGGTCCTTCTCTTGAGATAATTCTTCCAATTCTCACTGGATTTTCTCCATATCCTCTCAACTCCTCCTCGATCTCTTCAATAACTCTTTCACTCGCTACAAAGATTACAGCTCCATTAGTTCCAGCCGTGGCATTAGGCATTATATAGCTTCTCGTGGCAAACTCGCTGAGCTCAGGAGATATGAGTGGTATTCTCTCTAATCTTATAGATGCTCCAGAGAGTTCTGCAAGCTCCTTGATAACATACACTCCTGGTCCTGTCACATCTGTCGTAGCCGCTATATGTCTGCTAGGATCGAATTCTTCACCTATCTGAGGTAGTTTCCCCTCAATGATCCTGGCTATATGGATATTAGGTCTGCTCATGAGATCTATCACATATCTCTTGATCTCTAGAATCTTTTCAATAGTAATCCCATAGCTTCTTCTAAGCTCCTCAGCAATATCTCTATCATACATAGCCATAAGATAAACGTTTATAGGAGCCAGCTCTCCGAAAGGTCTTGAAGCTAGGATAATCATTCCAGGAGAGATCCTGTCATAGAACATTGGAGGTGTTCTATCAGTCTCCGCAAAAACCGTGGCACCCATGAGAAGAGCTCCCGAGCTAGGCTGCGAAGCTCTAAGGATCCTGGCGCCAATACTCTCAGCAAGACTTCTCATGTTATCTTCAATGATATTCTTAAGCTTCTCTGATGGAGCATCTGCCACAGGTATGATCGTGGTATTCCTCCAAGCTCCTAGAATATATAGATCGTTGAGAGAATTCCCTAGAGCTACCGCTGTCTGTCTAAGACTTCCAGGACTTTCTGCGGGGTCTATAATCTGAATCGTGTCATTATTACCTAGGACAAGTCTATCTCTATCTCCTTCTACTCTTACGAAGTCGAAGAGCATGAACTGAGCCTTGGGATCTGCTGAAACTATTGAATGCCCTTTACCAATAACTATTCTTCCAACAGATCTCGCGATCTTCTCGTAGACTCCTCCTACTATCCTCGAAACAAGCTCGGGATCTCCGGCATTCCTCTGATATATCTGAACTAGAACTACAGCTCTCTCTGGAGAGAATCTTATCAGCCTCTCCTGATCAACCTCCTCCTCGCTTCTATATATCTCTCTATGAACTCTAAGTCCTTCAACAGATCCTTTGAATATATCAGCATCTCTTCGAGGAAGTATGCTCAATCCCTCAATCTCTAGAGGTTCTTTAATTCTTCTGAGAGCTGGATAGAGTACCGAGACTAGATCTATTTTAACAGCACATCCCGTAGCCAGCGTCAGAGGATTTACACCGAGAGACCTGTATTCTTCTACTCTCTCTAGAAACTCTCTAGAGAGATCATCATAACTCAATTGATCCTACCTCTTCCTAATAGATATCCTAAATTCACCAACACCCAGCTTCTCAACAGATACTATCTCTAAACCTCTCTCCCTAGCTAGGTTCAATATATTCTCAACACTAGCTGGATTATCAACGAAAATTTCTAGAACAGATCCTCTCTCAATACTCTCAAGAGCTTTCAAAGCAAGTATCTGAGGATAAGGACACATATATCCTCGAGCATCAATCATGTAAAATCCTTCTCTAATTCTCAAAATCTCAGATCTTTTTTCACCCATCTTCTCATCCACCATTACTAAAATATATTTAACAGCTAAACTTATAAATATTCCATATATTTACATGTATATCATATTTATGTAAGCATATTTATTAACCTGAAAAAATACATTGACAAATACTTATAATGACAAATTCTCCGTAGTGTCATTGGTGACATCCTTAAGCAGGGAATTAGATAGACTGAATCTCGAAGCTTTTAGATCTCTCTTAGAAGAAGTCAAGAGAAATCCTAAGCCTGCCTCGAAGATTAATAGGTGGGATGCTAGAGTGAGAGAACTTGGCGAGGGTTCTAACTTCAGATCATATGCTAGAGATCATAATCTCCTGATCTCAGAACCTTCAGAACTTAGAAGACATGGTAAAAGTCCTAACGCTGTTGAATTTGTGATCTCAGCTTCTAGAGATAGAACAGGTGATCTCGATCAAAATATCAAGCTTTTGAAAGAATATCTAGGCGGTAGAGAAATAGTATTAGACGTGTTAAATCCTGGAAGTGATGAGATCGAGGATCCTAGGATTACTGTTGCGAAAGTTGAGAGAATTCTGAAGCACGCTGACCCTAGGAAGATCTATCTCAACCCTGACTGTGGACCTGGAATATTCTCAAAAGCACCTTCTAACACTCCTAGAAGTGCTTTTAGAAAATCGAGACCCATGAGAGTTGTGCCGAAGAACTGAGAAGAGCTTGTGAGGGATTAAATTGAGAGATCTAGATATTCTATACGTGGAACCCGAGGATCTTCTCAGGGGCGTCAGAGAAAAAAGATATATACCAATCGATGTGAGAACCTTCACATATTATACTAGATCTCATGTGCCTTCATCTGTATGGCTCTATGTCTGGGATCTAACAGAACACGAGAAAGGACATCCTTCAAAACCTAAGGATATATCAGAGATAGCGGTAATTCTAGGGAGAAACGGCGTATCTAGAGAAGATCAAGTGGTCATAGTATACGATGAAGAGAGTATAGGATTAGCATCATATCTCTACTGGTATCTATATTATTTGGGTCAGAACAATGTGAAGATGCTAAGAGGAGGATTTGAAGAATGGATGAAGAGAGGAATGCCAGTAGAGAAAGGAATTCTAAAACCCACACCATCCGAGTATAAACCTCTTCCGAGAGAGAATGTAAGAGCTTTCATAGATGATGTGATAAGGATCTCCAGAAGAGAAAGAAGAGGATTACTTCTAGACGTGAGAACATACGAAGAATATACAGGAGCTCTTAAAACCACGAGAAGAGCTGGAAGAATACCGGGTTCAGTATGGGTTCCTCTAGAGAGTTTTCTCAGAATGCTGAGAGGAGATGAGAAAGCTTTTGAAGAGGTTTTAAGCATTCTAAGAAGTTCTAGAGGAGAGCTTGAAGGTGATATCATAACATATTGTACTGTTGGAGTGAGATCTTCAGTAGCATGGGTGGCTCTGAAAATTCTCGGAGGATTAGAGAGAGTAAAGCTTTATCCTGAATCATTCTACGAATACTCTTTAAGAGAAGATCTAGATATAGAGATCTAGATCATATAATAAGGATCAGCCTCCTGCAAATGGTGGCATAACCAGGATCTCATCTCCGTCTCTAAGGATCTGTCCTTTGCTAGGAAATCTATAGTTTACAAAGAACACTGGTTTTATCCTTGTTTCTCCGAGCTCTTCTAATATCATTCTCTCTAGATCCTCTATAGTGGTATTGTCATCTACCTCTATAACGCGTTCTCTACCCATTTTCTCAGCATAGATCGATATGAATTTTATAATTATTCTCTTCATCAAATTCTCCCTAAAGAATTTATTAGTTACTAAAGTAAATAATAATTCGAATTCTAAGGTGGGAGAATGCCTCCAGGAGGTTACATGGGCAGAGTTTTGAGAGTAGATCTCTGGAGTGAGAAAATCCGCGTAGAACAGCTCCCACCCGAGAATATCCTGCGTAGATGGCTTGGTGGTAGAGGTCTCGGAGTATACTATATGCTTAAAGAAGTTAATCCGAAAGTAGATCCTCTAAGTCCTGAGAATAAAGCTATCGTAGCTACAGGACCTATCACAGGCGTTACCGGGATACCTACTGCTGGAAGATGGTGTTCTGTCACTAAATCACCTCTAACAAATACTATTCATGATTCTCAGAGTGGAGGTAGGTTTGGTCCTGAGCTTAAATTCGCAGGCTTCGACCTAGTGATTATAGAGGGGAAGGCTGAGAAGCCATTATACCTCTGGATTCATGATGGAAAAGCTGAGCTTAGAGATGCAAAGAATCTATGGGGTAAGGATACTCATGCAACAACAGATTCAATAATTGAAGAGATGACTCCCGTGATCGGGAGAGATGAAGCTAGACATATAAGTGTAGCCACCATAGGTCCTGCAGGAGAGAGACTTGTAAGATTCGCGGCAATAATAAATGAGAGAGGTAGAGCAGCTGGTAGAGGTGGTCATGGTGCTGTTTGGGGTAGCAAGAATTTCAAGGCCATAGCTGTGAGAGGTCATATGAAACCTCCCATAGGTAATGAGAGCAGGTATAGAGAGGTTGTAGCGAAATCCGCAGAACTTATCAAGAAATCTCCTGTCACAAGCGAGGGACTTCCCAAGTACGGCACCGCAGTACTGGTAAACATAATCAATGCTCATGGAATATTCCCCACGAGAAACTTCCAGACAGGAGTATTCCCAACAGCGGATAAGATTAGTGGGGAGACTATAGCTAGAGAGATCATGGATTGGGAGAAGCATAAAGAGGTGATATGCTGGGGATGTCCTATTGGATGTGCTAGATATACTAGAGTTAAGAGCGGCAGGTTCTCAGGCGAGGGCGACGGACCTGAGTATGAGAGTGTATGGGCTTTAGGAGCTCAGACGGGAACAGATGATCTTGCTGCTGTAGCTAAGGCTAACTATCTCTCGAACGAGCTAGGCGTGGATACCATATCAGCTGGTAGCACTATAGGTGCTTTCTTCGAGCTTGTTGAGAAGGGTAAGATACCTAAGGAGAAGCTTAGAGGATTAGATGCTAGATGGGGTAGTGGAGAGGCTCTGGTAGATCTTATATGGAGAACCGCATACAGATCTGGTGTTGGAGATGATCTTGCTGAAGGCTCTATGAGAATGGCAAGCAAATACGGTGCTCCGGAGGTTGCCATGGTTGTAAGAGGTCAAGAGCTTCCAGCATATGATCCTAGAGGAGTTCAAGGTCACGCACTAGCGTATGCCACCAGCAACAGAGGTGGATGTCATCTGAGAGCTTATATGATATCTCCAGAGATTCTAGGAGTACCCATGCAACTAGATAGATTCTCTACAGAAGGTAAGGGTAAGATCTTGAAGGAGATGCAAGACGTGTTCGCAACAATAGATAGCATGGTTGTATGTAAGTTCGTCACATTCGCATACTACTCTGATGTTCTCGCTGAACAGGTATCCGCGGTAACAGGATGGGATATGAGTGTAGAAGAGTTTACAAAGATCGGTGAGAGGATCTATAATGCTGAGAGAGCTTTCAACGTGCTAGCATTCGGAGACGGAGAAGAATATGATACACTACCTAAGAGACTTCTCGAAGAACCAATGCCTGAAGGACCTTCAAAAGGTCATGTAGCGAGAATTAAGGAGATGCTCCCAGAATACTATACTGCGAGAGGATGGGTTAAAGGTAGACCTACTAGAGCTAAACTCGAGGAACTCGATCTAAAATGGCTCGCAGACAAACTAGAGGAGGAAGGACTGCTACCCGCATAGAGAAAACCACTATATACTAAATCTTTTTTCTCTCCTATCAATCTTCAAACTTACGATCTCAATTAGAAGCTCTCATCAGTGATGAAACTCTTGACGGTAGTGTTCTCTCCGTTAATCTTCTCCACCTGGCATTCCTCTGGGTCCGTGCTTTAGATAGTACTCGGGATCTCTCTCGAATTCTTTCTTACATGCAGAAGAGCAGAAGTAATAGATCTTACCCTTATAAACTGTTTTATACATGGTTCTACTGATATCAACCTCCATCCCACACACAGGATCTACAGCCTTCAACTTCTAACCCTTAAAATGGTATCCGAGCTCGATAATAAATAGGCTAATGCTCTTCTGAGAGGGGTTTAAAGAGTGTTTTTCTCATACTTCTACTTCTGAAGATCCCTATTCGACTCAGGATTAGAGCATTTGATCTCGATTCTCTCAGGCGGTATGAAGATCATGATCTCATTCAAGGATCTAATCATATCATAATCAGATGATAACGCTAGCACCATCCCCCCAGTATAGCAGTATAAAACTCTGCCAAGTGGTGTGACACCTTCTTCAACATCCTCGCATCGAATCACATTCGCCGCATTCTTCTTATCTCTCCATATCTCTACAGCCTTCGGAGGTATTATAATAAAACAACTGCTATCAGGATCTACAACTCCTCTCACAACAAGATCTCCTAGATCTGTTACGGCTATCATGTTATCATCTATCCTTCTAAAACCTCTAACAGGTAGAACATTGTATCCTAAAGCTTTAGAGAGAAATATAGAGCTTCTACAACTCTCTTCAGAGAAAGGTCCTTGATATGAGATCAAGCCTTTTTCTAAAACCAAGATCTTCTCTTTAAACACCAGCGCATCCTCCACATAGTTTGAGGCTATGAGAGTAGTGATCTTAAGTTTTCTAAGAAGAGTTTTAATCTCGATCCTTACCCTAAGTCTCGTCTCAGGATCTATATTCGAGAAAGGCTCGTCCATTAGAAGAAGACGAGAACCGAGAGCAAGAGCTCTTGCTATAGCAGTTCTCTGTCTAAGACCCTGACTAAGTTCTCTAGGTCTAGCTCTCATATAATTCTCTAGCTCGAGTATTTCTATAGCCTCTCTAACTCTCTCATCAAGTTCTCTCCCTCTCAAACCTTTCTTCTTAAGACCTAGAGCTATGTTATCATAGACACTCAGATGATCGAATAAAATACTATCAGAGGGTATGTAGGCTATATTCCTATCCCATGGAGGAACTATGATCTCTTGATTCCTCTCCCCTGTTTTTCTAAGCACAACTCTACCACCAATCAAGATCTCACCTTCTTCAGGGTTTATAAGACCTGCTACTATCTTGAGCGTAGTAGTCTTACCACTTCCATTAGCTCCTAGAAGCAGCCCGATCTCGCCCTCACCAAGGCTGAAACTCACACCATCTAGAACAACTCTATTCTTAAAACTCTTTCTAACACCTCTAACCTCCAGCAACTCTGCCAACCTCTCTGGTTATACTATATGAGAAAGCTATGATGGCGAGTGCTGAGAGGAGATATATTGTGAGAACTGTTGATAGGATCCTGAGATCTCCATAGTTATTAGCGTAGAAAAGCATTATTGGAAGAGTTTCAGTTCTCAATCTTATACCTCCTCCCAGTATGTATGAAGCGCCGAATTCTCCTAATACTCTTGTAAATATCACGACAGCTGATAACATGAACTGTTTACCGAGCATAGGTATTATAAGACGGAATAAAGCCTCTAATCTTCTGAAACCCAGTGTGAGAGCTGTCTCCCAGTATCCAGGGTTTATAGTCTGAAGTATCATCATGCTACTTCCAACACTCAGAGGTAGTGCTACTATTGTCTGAGCCAGCAGGATACCCTTAGGATCATTCACGATCTGCAGATATCTGTTGACGAGTTCTCCTAGAGGAGTCTGAGTGAAGAATATGAGAAGTATCAAGCCTATAGCTGCTGGAGATAGAGCGTTTGGAAGCATTATAAGCACCAGAGAATACTCTTGCAAACCACTCCTCCTCTCAACCAGATGATACCCTATTAACAATCCTAGTAGGAGAGCTACAGAAGTTGATATAGCTGATGTATAGAGTGATAGGTAGATGCTGAGCCTAACCTCCTCTCTGTAGACCACATCCAAGGTGAAGAATTGAAAACTCCATATCATGTAGGAGATTATCAGAACTAATCCTAGGATTAGAACTAGATAGAACACTATCCCCTGAGCTTCTATAAAACTTGAAAACCGCATCTAACCGATTCCTCCGCACATGCCTGCCTTATCAGAGGGTATGCTAGTATATGGAGTGATTCTTCTTAGAGTATACGCGTCAATTATAAATCCATTCTCTACAGCCCACTCCCTGTTACTCCTCAGATAATCTGCTAGAAAATCTACGAACATCCTAGCTATCTCAGGATTACTCGTTGTATTTAGAACAGCTGCAACCTGGCAGGCGCTGTAGAGAAGATCTTCTTGTTTAAGCCATATGATCTTCAGACTACCAGGATACCAGTAGTAGAAGCTGTTCCAGCCAAGTCCGGCATCCACGGCTTTTAGAGAGAGCTGTCTAGCTACGTAAGACTGGTCTGGGAGTATTATCAGTCTATCCTTTAGAGAGTCGTATAAGCCTAGCTTCTTCAAGATCTCTATAGATACATTGCCAGCTGGAGTAGTCTCTGGATCTGATATAGCAACTCTAAGTCCTGGCTTCACAAGATCATATACGCTCGTCACATTCCCTGGATTATCTAAGGGTACTAGAACCGCTATAACCTGCCAGCCTAGAGGACGGATTGTGTCTCTGTATATCAGGCCTAGGTCTAGAGCTCTCTTGGCGAAATCCGAATCAGCGAAGAGCATGACATCACCTTGTCTGCTGATCATAACTCTATTAATAAGAGATCCTGTGCCTCCATAGACTACCTGAATCTCTATAGCATAACCTTTCTCAGCTGACCAGTTCTTGAAGATAGGGATCACGTGTTCTAAGAATTTTGAGAAGACAGGCGCAGAATAAACTAGAAGATTGTAAGACCTTGTCATATTGATCTCAGTAGTAGTGTTTATAGGAGTACTAATAGAATGCTCCCCGCTAGAGAGATTTCTCATATAAAGATATGCTAGTGTTATAGATAGCACTAGCACTAGCACCACTATAACGGATATAATTCTGATCATACTCATCCTACTCAAACCTTGAGAAGATCTCCAGGATCTCATGGGCATATGTATATCTCTACTGTTTACATTCATTAAAGACAACCCATATATATGAGAGAATGTCTTCTTATAAATACGAGCTTATAATTATGTAAATAAGTTTATTTACATTTTAACACATAAAAGATCTGAGAATACAGAGCAGTTTCTAGAACAGAGTATCAAGCTTAAAAACCGTGATGATAGAGTAAGCACGAGCTTTTATCTTTAATTAGATTTTATAGATAGTGATATAATTGGTTGAAGTAGGAGAAAAAGCACCTGAATTCAGTCTACTAGACACAGATCTTAAATTGAGATCTCTGTCAGAGTTCCTATCAAAGAGAAGATTTGTAGTCCTACTATTCTTCCCAGGAGCTTTCACCTCGGTATGTACTAAAGAACTTTGCACATTCAGAGATAAGATGGCGAGTTTTAATAGATTAGATGCTGAGGTTATAGCAGTCAGTGTTGACAGTCCATTCTCTCTGAAGGCTTTCAAAGATTTAAACAAGCTTAACTTCACTCTTCTAAGCGATTTCAATCGAGAGGTTATAGAGAAGTACGACGTTGTTCTTCCAGATCTTCTCGGGCTTGGATTGAGAAGGCTTGCTAAGAGAGCTGTCTTCATTCTAGATCCCGAGGGGTTTGTAAGATATAAGTGGGTTGCTGAAGATCCTAGACTAGAGCCTGAGTATGATGAGGTAGAAAGGATTCTAGAAGAGCTTAAGAAGAGATCCTGACAAGATTATATTTCTCGTGTTCTTCAAAAGATCTTTTTAAATCCTATATCTCAGGAATAATACTAGCATGATCATATTTATCTAAAGCATGTACAGATTTAAAAGCCTGAATATCTTCACACATAAAAATGGGAGTATATTGGAGTGGTCTACCGAGATCCCCAAAGAAATCTATGCAAAGCTATACGTGCCCTGGAGAAGAGTTAGAGTTGAGGTATCTATCATATCTAGACTTCTCAAGAAGAATAATGCGAGAAAAGTTATCGAATTCGGATGCGGTGTTGGAAGACATGGGTATCTCCTCTCTAAAGAAGGTTTTGAAATCCTCTTAACAGATGTGAGAGATTGGAGGATTGGAATGGCTAGAAAACTTCCTTTCAAGTACTATGATATTCTCAGAGGAGGTTTCATAGATCTCTTCGAGGGAGGGTATTCTATGGCTACCATGATATTATTCGATAGAGAGAAGATGATCAAGGCTCTTAGAAATATATGGGAGAATCTAAGGATTGGAGGAGTCTTCATATTTGATTATAATTTCTCAACATATGAAGAACCTGAGAAAGTCGATGTAAGATTTGACGGCGAGATCTACTCAGCTCTTCTGAGGAAGAGTATTTATAGAAAGATTGATGGTGGGTTTTTCTATGAGTACAGAGTTGAAGTGGTTAACAGCAGGGGAGAGCTTGTAGGTGTTGAAGATGCTTCATATCCTATCTATGGGAGAGAAGAGATCTTCAGAATTCTAGATAAGACTGATTTCGAGATTGATGAGGTGGTCTGGGCTAGCTGGGATCCTAGGAAGTACATGTATAAGATTCTTTCTTCAGAGGATGATGCTGATAGCATGTTCATCTCAGCTAAGAAGAGGAATAGATGAAAAGATCTTAGAATCATAATTATATCAGAGGGATACATGTATATATGAATCGTCTTCTGAGAACTTGTAGAAAGATCTGATGCAAATATCTGTGTAGAGTTCTAGGAGCTTTTATAGGGTATTACAATTCTTCTACCATTGAAGGATAGCTCCACCACGTTAACACCATAGATCTTTTCAATGAGTTCTCTCCTGAGAACATCACCGGGATCTCCTGATGCTACTATTAAACCTTCTGAGAGCATTATAATCTTATCAGCATAAAGCGATGCAAGATAGAGATCGTGTATAGCTATTAAAGCTATTAGATCTCTCTCTCTACACATTCTTCTAACAAGATCTAGAGTCTCCATTCTATATCTTATATCTAGAAATGCTGATGGCTCGTCTAGAAGTAGTATCCTAGGTTCTTGCACTAGAGCTCTTGCTATGAGTACTCTCTGAAACTCTCCACTACTAAGCTCGTTAAGCTTTCTATTAAGTAGATGTCTTATATTAACCTCTCTAGAGATCCTGTCTATAACCTCTATATCTCTCTCACTAGGCTTTAGATCTAGAGCTTTCTGATGCGGGTATCTAGCTGTCTCTAGAAATTCTAGCACTGTTGAAGGTATAGAACTTGATATGTGAGGATCCACATACGCCGTGATCCTACTAAGCTCTCTAAGACTATATCTCTCTAGAGCTTTCCCATCGATATAGACAGCACCTCTCCTAGGCTTCACAATAGATGCTATTGTTTTGAGAAGAGTTGTCTTTCCAGAGCCGTTAGGTCCTATTATAAATACAGCCTCCCCAGACCTAGCTTCTAGAGATACGTTTCTGAGAGCCTGGATAGATTTATACCAGATCTCAATACCGTCTACAATGATTCTCATGATCTCATCCTTCTAATAACAATATAAGCTAGAAAAGGAGATCCTATCAAAGCTGTTATGAAGCCTGTAGGAATAGAACCTATCATAAGAACCACACCTATGACTCTAGATAGAACATCTGCTAGAAGAACTAGAAGACCTCCTACGAGGATTGATATAACAATAGTATACTTATGATCAGATCCCACGAGAGCTCTAGCTATATGAGGCGAGGCTATACCTATGAAACCTATCACACCAACAATAGCAATAGTAGTTGCAGTAGCTAGCGCGGCTACTAGAGATGCTACCACCCTAGTCGTAGAAGGGTTAAAACCCACGCTCATAGAATACTCATCCCCATATAGATAGGCGTTAAGATGCTTGAAGAGAATCATAGATGCTATAAAGCATATAGCGAGCGAGTACGCCAGATAGCCTACATCTCTCCACGAAACCGCTTCAAAGAATCCTGTGAGAAGATATATGAAAGGAGATCTCGTCATACTCTGAAGAATGTAGAGGAGAATGCTAGAGAGAGATGCAAAGAATGATGAAACGGCAACACCTGCGAGAACCATTGAAAGAGCTCCTCCTCCAGCGAATCTACTGAGGATCAAGGTCATGATATAGCCTGAGAAAGCTCCTAGAAAAGCTATAGAAATCATATAATACTTGTTATAGGCAAGACCTGAGTCTAGCTGTAATGCTATTATAAGTCCTAGAGCTAGGAATGATAATGAAGATGTTGATAATCCGAATATATATGGATCTGCGAGAGGATTTCTAGATACAGCTTGAATAAGAAGTCCTGAGAGTGCTAGAGATGCTCCTACTAGTAGAGCTGTTAAACTTCTCACAAGTCTTAGATCTAGTATTGATGACAAGATCCTATTCTCATCTGAGGATCTGCTGATTAAGAGATTCATGATATCTCTAAAATTCACTCCAGAGGATCCTATGGAGATCGATATGAGAAGAGATATGAAGATCAAGATCGTGAGGAGCAGAATGTATATAAAAAATCTAACTATTTTAGATCTCACGATCTCTAGAGTCATCACGATTAAACCACTCCTACTAAAATGATTCTAGCGATGAGCAGGATCTTTATAACATCAGCACTCTCAAATCTTCCGAAAATCTCTGGATGAAGTATCTTAGCAAGAATATTTAGAGCGTCAACAAGCCTGGGGCTAGGTCTCTGGAATGTGTCTGCAACCACACCTGTTATAACGTATACATCTCCATTCTTCCAAGCAGTTGTTCTAGTTATCGGAGAATTCGCCAAGCTATTCTTTATATCGTTCACTGTCTCAGCACCTCCATGGGCTAGCACTATGATAACCTGAGGATCTGCTTGAAGCACGTCTTCATAGCTTAACTGAACCCAGCCTCTGAATCTATCAGCTATGTTAGATCCTCCCGCAGTTCTTATAAGCCATCCCATGAAAGTATCTCCTCCACCCGTCCACAAACCCCATGTTGGAGGTCCTATGAGTATTAGAACTCTCACCCTACTCGCATTAGCACTTGCTATCTTAGCCTGAACACTCGATATATTAGCCTGGATCCTTTCTATGAGATTTGCTGCGGCATCTCTTACTCCTGCTATTATTCCGATCGCTCTTATATCCTCATACAGATCATACTGATCTCTTGCCAGGTCGCATCTTAGAAAGAATGTTTTCACACCTACGCTCTCAAGCTTTGGAGCGAAACTAGTCTCCTGAGGAGTCACTCCTCTGCACATGAACACTATATCAGGTTTCAACCCTATTATCTTTTCAACATCAAGAGTCCAAGGACCTCCAACTACGGCTATCCTACCAGCCTTAACAAGCTCTAGAACCTCTGGAGGATAGTTAGAATAGCTATCAACACCAACGATCTTGTCGACCAACCCTAGAAAACCTAGGATCTCTGTAATACTTGGAGCTGTAGAGACAATCCTTGTCGGAGGCTTATCGATAACAACCTCTCTACCTAGAGCATCTGTGATCCTCAAAGGCCACTCAGATACGTAGGTCTGAACTATGGTCGTGGTCTGAACCTGATAGAGAGGAGTTGTCACTATCTCTGTTCTAGTCTCTGTAACTATTTGAGTCCTGTATATGGGGGTGTAGAGCGTGGTATACTGTGGAGATTGTGTAGCTCCTAGATAAGGTCCTACTAGGATTCCTGCTAGCAGAGCTACTATCACTAGGATTGTCACAAGGATCAGATCTCTAGATCTCATATATGGACTACCAATCCATATAATATTTTCCAAAGCTTATATTTCCAGTCTTTTCCTATTACTTCGGATATAATAAGAAACCCGGACAAGTACCCTTCCTTTCAGTCCTTTCTTATTGCTTCACGGGCTCATGATAGATCCCATGATTCTTCTCCAGTCCCATACATAGAGCTTTCAGTCTTTTCTTATTGTTTCGAAGAAGAGATTATCATAGTATGAATTACGCCTGAAAAGACTATCTTAACTTTCAGTCTTTTCTTATTGCTTCA
>JAVZPJ010000012.1 GCA_038881635.1 Sulfolobales archaeon
CTACTCAACACTTAGAGATCTTTATATTCCTAAAGGTCTCGGGCTTACTCATCCTATAACTATTATAAGAGGATCTGGAGAGTATCTCTATGATGCTGATGGAAACAGATATATAGATCTTACGTCTGGCATAGGTGTTACAGTCTTAGGTCATTCTAATCCTGAGCTTGTGGAGACTGCCATGAGTTCTCTAAAGAATCTATGGCATATAAGTATCATGGTTGCCAACTATCCATCATATCTCAAGCTTGCTCGAGAACTCTCAGAGATGATAAGTATTTCTGGGCGGAAGAAGGCTTTATTCTTCAATAGTGGTGCTGAAGCTGTGGAGAATGCTGTTAAGATCTCCAGAGCTTATACTGGGAAGCCTTATATCATATCGTTTATAGGAGCTTTTCATGGGAGAACAACTCTAGCTCTATCTCTTACAGGCAAGTACAAGCCTTATAAGAAGAAATTTGAACCTCTAGCCTCTCATGTAGCTAAAGCTCCTTATCCATACTGCTACAGGCTTAATGCTGAGAGCGAGGATGAGTGTATAAATATAGTTATGAATTATCTAGAACTACTTGTTGACGTAGATCTATCTCCAGAGGTTATTGCCGCAGCCATCGTAGAACCTGTTCAAGGCGAGGGAGGATTTATAGTGCCTCCTCGAAGATTTCTCAGTGAGTTAGAGAGTTTTCTGAGGAAGAGAGGTATAATGCTTATAGTCGATGAAATTCAGACAGGCTATTGTAGGACTGGTAGATTCATGGCTTTCGAGCATTTCAACATAGATCCTGATATAGTGACCTTGGGTAAGGCTATAGCCAATGGAATGCCCTTAAGCAGTGTAGTAGGTAGAGCTGGTATTCTAGATTCAATGGATCCAGGAATGATGGGTGGAACCTATGGAGGTAATCCTATAGCTGCTAGTGTTGCTCTGAAAGTTCTCGAGATAATTAGAAGAGAGAAGATATGTGAGAAGGTTGAAAGACTTGAGAGAATTATGACGAGAAGACTTGAAGAGATAGCAGAGAAATACGATGTAGTGGGAGAACATAGAGGTCTGGGAGTTATGAGAGCTCTTGAGTTTGTGAAGAATAGAAGAACTAAAGAACCTTATCCAGAGCTTGTATCTAGAATCTTGGAGGAGGGTAGGAGGAGAGGTTTGCTCCTATTGAAGGCGGGATACTATGACAATGTCATAAGATTCCATCCACCACTAGTTATAGAATCTGAAACCTTGGAGACTGCTATGAGCTTGTTCGAAGAAGCTCTTAAGGAAGCTGTGAGAAGTCTGGCACATAAGAGTTGACAAGCTTTCGAGAATTAAAATTATAGTTCTTTAAAGCATCTCTAACCTCCTACTGCGGGTGGTAGGATTGCTATGACGTCATCATCTTTAATCTTTACAGATCTAGCGTCATAGTCCTTCACAGCGGAACCGTTGATCAGAATAGCGTATCTACCCTTGATCCTGCCATTCTCATCAAGCAATATGCTGGAGATCTCTACACCCAGCTCTCTACTCAGAATCTCTATAAGCTCGTAGAGTGTTAGATCTTTTGATATCCTTATCATGTATTCTCTCACCTTTACTATCTCATATAATTCTCCATAGAATCTTATCTCAACCATGACGATATCAATCCTCTAAATATTACTCGTGCTATAGTAATTAAATAGTATTATGCTAATAATCTGTATCCTGCTATGAAGATCTCGGCAGATTTCTCCAACAGTATATTAATTTTCCATAATTAGAAGAATATTATCAGGTAGTTATCTTGGAGAACGAAGTTCTTGTTGTAGGAGGAGGAGTTGCTGGTGGTAGTGCTATTTTAAGTCTTCATAATGCTGGTTATAAGGTGACTCTTGTATCTTCAGATCCTCTGGTTTATTCTAAGATGACTTTATCATATGCTTTGAAGAGAAGAGTAACTTCTATAGATCCTTATGTGATATTCAGACCAGAGGATCTTAAACAACTAAACGTGGATTTTATTAATGATTCAGTGGTTTATATAGATCCTGATAATCGTGTTATTAGAACTAAGAGTGGTAGTATTATTGAATTCGATAATCTTGTTCTAGCAACTGGTAGTAGGATTGCAGCACCTCATATTGAAGGTATCGAGCTGAAGGGAGTGTACACATTTCTATCGTTTGAGGATGTAGTAGAATTAGATAGAGTAGCTACTCATGGAAGAAGAGCTGTTATAGTAGGTGCTGGCATGATAGGTCTTCTAGCAGCAGACAGTCTTTATAGCAGAGGTCTAGATGTGACTCTAATAGATATACTACCATATCCTTTGATGACAGCTGTAGAAGAGCGTATAGCTAGAATTATGCTGGAAAGACTTACCGCGAGAGGAGTCAGGTTTCTAGGTAATAGTATTGTTGAGAGGATCGAGGGTTTCGGTAGAGTTGAGCAGGTGGTTTTAGCTACGGGAGATAAGATTCCAGCTGATATAGTTATAATAAGTACGGGGGTTAGAGCTAATGTTCCCGAGGGTTTGGAGAGACTTGTGGAAGGTCCTGGCAATTCTGTATTGACAGACGAGTTCTTCAGAACCAAGATGAAGAATATATATGCTATAGGAGATTGTGCTAGTAGCATAGACTATATAACCGAGAGAAAAGTTTACAGACCTCTAGGAATTATAGCATCTTATGAGGCTAGACTTCTGCCGAGAGCTTTGAAAGGTTTGAGCTATAGAGGTTTTATACCATATCAAGTTGAAGAAGCCTTTGGCTATTACTTCATAAGACTGGGATTAAACGGCTTTGAAGCTAGAAGACTTGGTGTGAGCTATTCCACGGCTTTGATAGAGTATAAGGTTCCGGGCCTGTATATTCTCAGAAGCCTTGTTATCTACGAGAGAGGTTCTGGAAGAGTTATAGGGTGGCAGAGCATAGGTCCTTCTATGGTATCTTATAAATCTAAGATCTTTGAGGATATAATAAGAGCTGGTGGCAGTCTAGAAGATATTCAAGAGAAAAAAATTAGAATAGTTTGTGAGAATTGCTAGAATTTATGTAGGTCTCACACCAGACCATACTCTCTTAGAAGCATCTGTCTTAGATCTCAGGAGTGAAGCGTATTGATAGGCGAAGTCTACGCCTACTTTTTCTACTTTCACAAATCTAAGAGCTCCATATTCGCAGGCTTTTACACATGCCGGCTCGCCATTACATAGATCACATTTTATAACCTTACCATCACTACCCAGAGTTATAGCACCATAGGGGCATGCGTAGACACAAGCCTTACAATTTATGCATTTCCTATAGTCTATGAGAACAGCGTTAGTCTTAGGATCTCTATATATAGCATCAACACCACATGCCTCCATACACGGTGCCGGATCACAGTGATAGCATCCTGTCACTACAAAATCTCCAGTATCTCTCCAGGCGAAAACTCTGATCCTAGAATCTCTAGTGCTAAAACGTCCTGTCTTAGCATAGCTACATGCTAGAACACATCTCTCGCAACCAGTACACTTGCCGGAATCGAACTCTAATATGTAGTAGCTTGAGACAGCCATCTACCATCACCTACCATGTGACATGCTTGAAAACACCTTCATCTACACCAACTCTCTTCAAAGTCTCTTTAGTGGGTCTTCCCTCTCTATCCCAGCCTCTCAGCTCGTAATATTCGTTCTTCATTTTCTCAAACCATTCTCTGGGTAGCACTCTACCTCTAGTAGGTCCTGAAACATGTGGATCCTCGTGAATTCTGGGTGGTAGCACATCATCTTTAGCAGTCATACCCTCTCTAACATTAAACACTCGTATTAGATTGACAATTCTCTCACCCGCTAACTCGAAGTTTCTTACATCTTTATACTCCTCGAAACCTGTCACAGCATATATGAGCATACTCAGTCTCTCATTATCCCAGCAGCAGAAGTCGCATACTCCCGCAGCAAATTTAGCTGCATACTGATGCTCCTGCTGGATCACTATTAACGCCTTGTTTTCAGGACTCCATCTCTCAATAGGAATAGGCTTAGCTCCCAGCCAGTATCTACCTAGAACCTCCGGGCCTATAGGCCATGATCTAAGATGGTCTCCGCCTCTGTCAGCAACTGCATAACTTAATCCCATAGCCGGAGCCGCTCTAGGGTCGTATGCGGGGAGTTCTAATCCCTTGACATGCACAGCATATCTACAAGAATCTCTACCGATTTTTTCACAAGCTCTTCTACTACCTTCAGCAAGTATATCTGCGAACACTGTCTTTCTATATGCTATAGCCTCTGTTAGTGCTATATAAGCCTCATCATTTCCAAATCTAAGTTCTAGACCTCCAGTCTCTTCTCTTGATATAATACCTCTCTCATAGAGTTCTGTAGCCCATCCCAGAACTCCTCCTAGACTTATCGTATCAAGGCCGAGTTCGTCGGCGAGGTAGTTAAGCTTAGCAAGAGCACCTATATCTCCTATACCTAGATTTGATCCTAGCAATGCTGCAGTCTCATACTCAGGACCTTCAGTAAGAGTTCCAGCATACCTGCCACTCGATATTAGAATCCAGTTATGACATCCGATAGGGCATTGCCTGCATGAAGCTCTCTTAACTCTAACTCTCGCTACAGCTATCGCATCAATACCATTCCACAGCTCGAAACTTCCTGTCTGGAAGTTTCTTGTTGGCAGAGCTCCCGCCTCATTAGTGAACCAGCCTAGAGATATGCTACCCCATTTAATACCGAACTCAGCTTCTGGATTCTTGAAAATATCTTTTTCTTTCATCTCTTCAATAATCTTCTCAAATTCTCTAGGTAGCGATATCTCAACACTTCCAGAACCTCTAACAGCTATAGCCTTTAGATTCTTAGACCCCATAACAGCACCAGCACCACCTCTACCATGCTGTCTACCCTCAGAATCTACTATTGAGAATCTAACGAGTTTCTCGCCGGCAGGACCTATGCTTAATACTTTAACCTGTGGATCTCCTAGTTCTTCTTTTATAGCTTTTCTAGTCTCACTAATCCTCAGACCCCACAGATGATCTGCTTTTCTGAATTCTATCCTGCCATCCTCTATATACAGATAGGAAGGCTTCTCAGCTCTACCTCTTATAATAACCCCATCGAATCCTGCATATTTTAATTCAACACCAACAGCTCCACCACTATGGGTATCAAGCCAGAACCCTGTTAGAGGAGATTTCGTGACTATAGGATACTTAGGCGAGGCTGGAGCTAGAGTGCTGTTGGCGGGGCATGTCATTATTATCAGCAGGTTATCTGGAGAGAGGATCCACGTCTTTAGGCATGTGATCTAGCATATATCTTGCTGCAATACCCTTACCGCCTATGTAGAGTCTTGCATAGCTCATGTTGAGAGGTTCTATAAAGTATTTCTCCTTAGACAGATCTATAAATGCGATTCTACCTACATATCCTCCAGGCATGTAAAACACCTTAAAATTATCTCATGAAGATATTACTTAGAAAGTATTTAAATATTTCCAATCTAAATTACAGATCTTTATAATAGTTTGATATCATCAATTAAAAAATTTAGATCTAATCGATTGAAAACCTAGCATCTGCAATATGCAAATCATCTTATAGATCTTAATACTTTAAATTTATACCTCCATAATTCAGTCTATGAGGTGTACACATATGAGCGAGCGGGGAGAGAGTTCTCAAGATCTAGAGGTTCTTAAAAACAGGATCTTTAGATATGTAGATGAGAATCACGGTAGATATATAAAGCTTTTAGAGGATCTGGTATCTATACCAACAGTCTCAGCATGGGGTGGTGAGAGTATGAGAGAAGGAGCCGAATATGTTGCCAGTATTCTTAGAGAGAGAGGATTCAGAGTAGATATAGTGAGTGGAGGAGGACATCCAGCTGTTCTAGCAGAAATAGGTCGTGGAAGTAGGAGTATTCTTATATACAATCACTATGATGTTCAACCACCAGATCCTCTAGAGCTCTGGAGCTACGATCCTTTCAAGCTTTCAATTAAAAATGAGTATCTCATTGGTAGAGGTGTTGCTGATAATAAAGGGAATATAGTTGCTAGAATTCTCGCAGTAGATTCTTTATATCCACTACTCGACGAACTGGATCTAAGGATTAAATTCTTTATAGAAGGTGAGGAGGAAATAGGATCCCCTACATTGGAGAAGATAATAGATCTCAGGAGAGAATGGATTAGAGCTGACGGCGGCTTCTGGGAGACAGGGTATGTGAGAAGAGATGGTAGACTCGGGATCTCACTCGGCTTCAAAGGAATGTTATATGTAGAGATTATACTTAGAGGAGCTTTAAGAGATATTCACAGCGGCTACGCCCCGCTGATACCAAACCCTGTGTGGAGAATGGCGAAACTTCTTCAGAATCTTAAAGATGAGAATGGGAGGGTTCTGATTCCAGGATTCTACGATGATATAGATAAAGAGTTTCTAGAGATATCAGAGAGAATATTAGAAGATCTGGATTTCGAAGAGCTGGACTCTCTCAAGAAAGAGCTTAATCTCAGATCCTTTGTAAGAGGCTTAGAAGGTTTAGAAGCTCTTAGAGAGCTCTATACGAAACCTTCTCTCAACGTATCAGGTCTCTACGCAGGTTATACGGGGAAGGGTAGCAAGACTATAGTACCATCTGTAGCAGGTGTGAAGATAGATATAAGACTAGTGCCTGGACAGGATCCTGTTAGAATCCTTGAGAGACTTAGAAGATATCTAGATCAGCTTGAGTTCTCAGACTCCGAAATAATAGTACATGGATCCTATCCATCAGGTTATACAAGACCTGATGAGAAGATTGTTAGAACATCTGTGAAAGCCGGGGAGGAGGTTTATGGGAGAGCACCTGTTATAACACCTCTATCAGGAGGTTCAGGACCTATATACTTGTTCACAAACATAGCTAGAATCCCTATGACAGGTGCTGGCGTAGGTTATTTCGGATCTAGAGTTCACGCACCTGATGAGAATATAAGATTAGATGATTTCATAAAGAGTGCGAAACATGTAGCATATACTCTGATACTGTTCTCCAGAAGCTTTTAATCATCTTTTTTTAACGAACTTATACCTCTCATAGATCATCTCTATAACTCCGTTTCTCTCGCTGAATATAACAGGTATTCTAGCTCCTAGACTAGGTGTGTAGAATATATACTCTCTATCTTCGAATCTCTCTGGTATGAGAGGTAGATCCCATGTAATATATCTTCCTCTCGAGACCATGTAGAGCAGAGAATCTCTTCTTTCAATTCTCACTCTCATAGTTGATCTGAATGTCTCGTAATCTCCTTCGAGTTTTTCCAAGATCCTTTCATATCTCACGAAAGGAAGCTCTCTCTCAGGATCTCTTCCTAGAGCTAGTGCTAGAGCGTATAATCCTATGAAAGAAGGTGAGTATCCACTGGCATTGGCTAGAACCACTACCCCCAGCCTCTCACTCTCTATATATCCTATGTAGGCTGTGTACACTAGAACAGAACCTCCATGGCCAACGAGTTTTCTACCGAAGAAATCCTCGGTGATTCTAAGTCCAAAGCCGTAGCCTTCTCCTCTGAAGTATCCTCCAGGGGTTTCAACCCTGATCTTCTCCATTTCTTCAATACTTCTTCTACTTATGATCTCTCTATCCTCATACCTGCCTCTGTTGATCAGCATAGTAATATATCTAGATAGATCTCTCGCATTACTTAAGAGACCTCCATCAGATGTAACCCCGTATGGGAATACAGATCTTCTCAGTCTACCATCTCGATCTATTACGTAAGGAACAGCTACATTAGGATCTCTCTCAACCTCCTCTTTATAGAAGTAAGTTCTTCTCATGCCTAGAGGCTCTAAGATTCTTTTTCTAACATAATCCTCATATTTCATCCCAGAAACCTTCTCAACGATCATTCCCAGGAGTACGTAGCCTTCATTAAGATAGAAGTATCTCTCTCCAGGTCTTGCAACAGCCCATTCATCAGATCCTCTTAGAAAAGAGATCATATTATCATAACCTGCTATAGGAAGCCATGATCCTATCTCCTCACCCACAGCACTTCTTATGTAAGCTTCTGCATAAGCCAGAGCAGGTATCCCACTCGTGTGGGATAGAAGATGCCATATTCTTATGATCTCTCCTTTAGGTCTTAGATCTATAGGCACGTACCTGTTAACAGGATCCTCTAGAGAGATCCTCCCCTCCTCAACTAGACTCATTATACTGAAAGCTGTGAATGATTTGGTAATAGATCCTATGCCGTATACCGTATCAATATCAGCTGGTAGAGCATTCTCATAATCTCTGAAGCCGAAGGCCTTGGAATATCTCGTCTCGCCATCTTCTACTAGCAGTATAACCAGACTAGGTAGTCTGGTTCTAGAGATCTTCTCAAGAACGAAGTTCTCGAGCTTAGAAATATCCAAGACCTACACCATTTATATCTATGGTAGAACTATAAAAACCCGAGTAATACCTTAGATACTCTAGAAGTATTCTCTATATCACTTTCATAATAAGTCTATTTCTGAACTTCCTATAGACAGCATATGATATAAGAAATCTCCCATACATATCTGTTATCTGAGTAGACCAGACTCCGTAGATCCCGAAGAATAATTGTAGGATCTGTGCTAGAAATGCTCTTAGAATGAGAACTGTGAATGAGCTTATGACCAGAGGAATCCACGTGCTACCCATACCCCTGATCACTCCATAAAGTGCTAGAGATCCTCCGAAGCCTATCTCAGAAATAGCAGCCAGGATCAGATATGTTCTGACAAGACTCAAGATCTCTGGATCAATCTCGAGAAGAAATTCTAGAGCTAGAGATAGTGCTAATAGTATCACAGTTGCTATAGACATCCACGAGATCCCTATCTCAAGAGATTCTCTCATGAGATGATCTAGATCTCTTCTACTATTAGATCCAACGTGATAACCTACTCTAGCAGATGCAGCGATACTGATCGCGAAAACAGGGTTTATAATGAGATTCTCAATGCTAATCCCTATATTATGCGCAGCAAGAGCATTCAACCCGGATCTTGCTACAGCATTAATATATATATTATGCCCCACACTACTTACAAATCTCTCGAGAGACGCTGGAACACCTACTGCGAGAACCTTCAGAAGATATCGAGAAGGAGGTGCGATTCTTATCCTAGTAGGAGGTCTGAAGAAGAGATACACTATAAGACCAGCATACTGGGAAAGAGCTGATGCAAGACCTAGACCTTCGATTCCTTTGAATGGTGTTTCTATGAATCCTAAGGCTATTGATGGTATTAGAACAACGGCTATAGATGATGAGAGTATTGCCGAGTAGTTAGGAGGCCAAGGCTTTTCCAGAGCTCTATACAGTGTGGAGAGTACTGAAGATATCATGAGAGCTGGCACTGAGAGTAGTCTGAATGCGAGGTAAGTCTCAGCGATCATTCCAGCAGTCTTCTGACCTCCCGATAGAATTCCCACGTATAACTCAAGCCACAGAGGTTGAGTGACTATGATAAGTAGTGAGAGAGCTAGTGAGAAGAGCAAAGTCTCGCCAGAGATCCTCTCAATAGCTTCTCTATCTCCAGCTCCATATGCTTGTGATACTGCTACGAGCATTCCAGTCATGAATATGGAGGATACAGCTCCTATGATGAAGAAGAAGTATGATGCAAGTCCTGTTCCTGCGAGAGCTTCAGCTCCTAGATAGTATGATGTGATCATGCTTACAAGACTTACTATCGAATCAGGTATCATGCCGATGAGTATAGGTAGGGCAAGCCTCCATATCTCACCTCTGTCATCTCTACCCAGTCTATACACTCTAAAACACCTTACACTGAACCTGTATCTACATCACATGCACTGCATATGCTAGATATTCTTCTCATCTTAAAAATTGTGAGAATCTATCTAGCTCTTCTACTATTCTCTCGATTTTTATAATACCCTAGATTCTAATCCTGAGTATGGTGATGCACATGAAGATCTATTCTGAGATGCTTAGTATCAGAACTAGCAAGCGTCTTCAGATTATCAGAATAACAGAGAAGATTGAAGAGATCATTACCAGAAGTGGTGTGAAAGACGGTGTTTGCCTGATCTTCACACCTCATGCTACAGCAGCTGTTATACTCAACGAGTACGAGCCTAGAATCGTGGAAGATTACATAAGATGGATCGTGGAAGTATTCAAACCTGGAGGTGGGTGGAAGCATGATGAGATCGATGATAACGCTCATGCACATATAGCATCAAGCATAATAGGTTCTGGAAGATTCATTCCCGTGAGCGGGGGTTCTCTTGTGAGAGGTACCTGGCAGGAGGTTATGCTCGTAGAACTAGACGGTCCTAGAGATAGGAAGGTTTTCGTTCAGGTTTTGGGAGAGTAGGAGAGAAGAATCTCTCTAACAGATCTTGCCAGAGGAATCAAATTTCTTCTTATTATGTAGAGTAGATATGATAGAGCTAGGACTAGTAGGAGAACCTGATATAGCACGCTTAAAAGCTCTAAGCCTGAGATCTCTGATACGAGAGTCATTATTCTGATCTGAATTATTATTAGAAGTGCTAGAACTCCTATATCAAGCATAAACTCTGTTATTCTATAGTATGCAGAAACTCTGAGGTCTGTGATCTCTCTCCCGCTAAATCTTCTAGACATGTAGCGTATGAGCAGAACTCCTGAAGTCCAGAGAGCTAGGGTTAGCGCGAGAATATTTATGTATATTATATGAATACCGGAATCTGCTATGATTGAAACTCCTCTCAGGATCTCGGTTAGAATTATTATAGCTACCACAGCTATTAGGAAATCTACTAGAACTCCTCCAACTAGCTTCAGAGCTCTAGCTTCTCTGAGGATTTCTACAGGTGGCTTCAGCTCGCTTAACCTAGGTGGTATGATTCTTCTAATCTTCTCTCCTATGCTCTCTTGCTTCCTGATCATGATTCCTGAGATTAGTGATGATACGAAGAATATCATTACGGAAAGCCATAGGAAGATTTGTGGTATAAGACCTGTGGGAAGAATCTCTCTAGTTATTATTATACCTATCTCGCTTATAGAGATCATGTAAAGCCCTGTTCTAGCTACGTCTCCAGGACTATAGCCTAGAAACCATGCTGAGACGGTGAAGGCTGTGTATTTTATGCTCATAACGAGTAGAGGTATTAGAATTCCTAGAGCTACTATCTCGATGATGTATCCTACAGATCCTGAGATGTAGAGAGGTATGAATAAACCTGCTAGAGAGAAGTATATGAGAAGTCCTAGATCTCTTAAGACTGATAATCTCACAGCTAGAGGTCGAGGGTCTATAGATGATCCTATCGCAATACCAGCTAGAAATGCTCCGAAGAATATTGAGAGGCCTAGAACTATTGAGAGGTATGAGAAGATCATGACCATCGCCAGAGATAAGACTGCGAATAATTCTATATCTATCCTTGCACTAGCTCTCTTAAAAACCCTGGATCCTATGTAGATTGATGCGAATGCTAGAAGCAATACCTTCCCGAAGAATATGAATGCATCTAGCAGAGCTTCTGAAAGAGATGTTATTCGAAGTCCTCCTCCTGTGATCCCCATTAATATCGTTAAACCTGTTACAGCTATAAGATCTTCTGCAGCTGTTGTTGCTAGAATGAGTCTACGTAGAGATTCTGGAGCTCCTGCTACCTCTCCAAGAGCTTTGTAGAGTACTCCTGTTGACGTGTTCAATGTTATCAGAAACAATAGTATGTGCTCTATAATACCTAGTCCTATGAGTGCACCTATTATACTCCATATATTCCATATTATTATCCCTGATACAAACTCTAATATCAATACGTTTCTAAGCACAGATCTCAGTGTCTGTATATTGAACTCGCTACCTATCTCGAAACCCAGCAGTATAAGACCTAGCTGGCTTAGCAAGGTTATTGTAGGATCTGTTGAAAGTTCTTCAGGATTCAAACCCGCGAGGTGGTAGAGGTAGTATGATAAAACTCCTCCTATTATAAATCCTAGGACTGATACAAAGCCAAGTCTTCTGAAGAGTGCTCCGAATAATACTGAGACTACTAGAAGAGGTAGTACATATGCTATATTCACTGTAGACTCCTCTACTATATGAAAACTATCCGCTTAAATCCAGAGATCTCTTGGTATTCGTGCTCTATAGAGAGCTCTTCTATAGAGATCAGGGTCTATTTTGAGGAATGTCTGAAGTTCCTCATATATTCTCGCGATATCATCTCTACATCTTATACTCTTCCTATGTTTATTCAACTCTACTAGAACTCTTGCGAGAACATCTCTTTTAGATTGAGTCTCTCTAATAGCTCTCTCAATATCATTATACATGAGTGTTCTGAGTATAATCTCTATAACTGAGTTGATCTCTGAAGGAACTCCTACTATAGATCCTCTTAAGCTTATTCTTCTAGAATCAGCCCATGGAAGATCTAGTTCGATGAGAGTTGTAGTAGCTCTCTTCCTAGGAGGCTTATCAACTATACCTCCTATAATCACAGAATCATAGTATAAAAGCTCTTCAGGAGTTAGATCTCTTCTCGCGTAAGGATCTAGGAACAAGGGTTTTGAAGATCCTATTAGAGCTAGAATGTGTTCAAGAGATGTATTGAAAATCCTAATCCTACTACTCTTCAGAATTCTCTCCACAAGAAAATCGTTTAAACCTTTAAACCTGTAGACCATTATAAGATCTCTATCACAATATTTTCTAAGAATACCCTGGCCTATCATAATCTGTTTGAGAAGGCTTTTCAACTCATCAAGTCTGTGATAGTATATCATATCACCATCTATTATAATCGAAGGGCACAAGATCTTTGAGAACATACTCCTATCTATAGCTCGTATACATTCTCTATAAGATTTTCACGAGATACATTTCCAAGCACTAGAGGCATTCTCTCAACGAGTTTTACTCTGCATATCTTCTTAAGCTCTTTAACTCTATCTCTATTAATATCTGGATGCACGTAGTATACTCCATCTCTATAGTAGTACTCGTATCCGCTCAGGATCTTCTCAACAACTCTAGATCTAGATCCGCATGAGATCTCGATCCATGATAGAATACCATCTTCACCTATCTTCTGATGAGGAAGCGCGACCCTCATAGCAATTCTTCTATATCTTCTCATAGTCTGAATAGCGTCTTTAAGTTTCGAAGAGCAGAAATGCACTCTTATTCTCAACCCTTGATCTCTAGCCCATCTAAGTATCTTATAAGCAGTCTCTCTACTACCCTCAACAGAGATCCCATCACTAGAAATTCTAAAACCTCTGAACATGAGAGCTTCTTTATTCCTCTCAGAAACCTCAAGCTCGTTCAGATTTATGAATTCTGCTCCGATGCTCTCTAGATATAGTATGAGATCTCTGATCCTATCCTCATCACCAGGGATCACAGGGATCTCAGCTCCCACACTCATGCTAGTCTCTCTAACAGCTGTTCTAATCCTCTCAAGATATCTTCTATCTACAGGATGAAATCTTATCTCATCAAGACCTGCTCTCTCAAGAATCTTCAGACTCCCAAGATCCGCATACCTGCCTGAGGTGTAGAGATGTATATGAAATCTCTCTCCAAAACTCTCCTTAAGCCTTCTAATAATATAGCTAGTCTTATCAATAACAATCAGAGGATCTCCACCTGTTATAGAAGCACCTCTACCTCCTACAATCTCTATATAAGAGATCACATCCTCCAGATCTTCCACTCTCTCCTCATCAACATAAATAGAATCCCAACCCATTCTACCAACCGATATAGGACAGTAGAAACAATTATCATGACACACACCGGTTATAAAGATAACAGTTTTATCACCCTCTACACAGAGCTCGCAACCTATCGGATACCCTGAAACCCATTCTCTGTATAGATCCCTTCCTTCTATTCTTATCCTGCCCATCACCTCTACCTATGCCTCTGATGCTTAAATTCTTACGAGCAGTCTTAATAGCTGTTCTCTGAAGAAACCGAAATATTATGCAGAGATGCGAGGTAAAAAGATCCGATATAATGACTAGGGTTTAGAGATAAAACCGTTGAATGCAAAACATGGTAAAAATCCTAGGAGGCTGAGATAGGCATAGAGATTTGTCTGAGATCTAGAGTTATGAGAGTTGCGAGCTCTAGTCACATACATAGGAAGATGCTCTCCTTCTAAAAACAGGTTCTTCTCTGCATAGACGATCTATAACATTCTCTACAGGTTCTCCGTAGAGTATTCTTCTCTTGATAAAAACACCTGTTCTCCCATGTTCATCTCTTCTCGTGAGTGCTCTCACTCTGTCTAGCACTGTTTCTATTGATATGCCCAGGATTCTTGCTACCTCTGACTCGTATCCTATGATAGATCTCTCTATATGACCTTTCTCAGTAGGTATTATGAGCATGAGTCTTTTATCAACTCCTGGAACTCTCTCATTTCTGAGTAAACCTCTGAGATCTAGAACTCCTCCGAATCTGTAGAACTCTGCTTCAACGAGACCTAGTCTTCCTAGAGATGTTGATATGACAATACTCTCCTGAGAATCTAGGTAGAAGTATATTTTAGGTGTGTGAGAAGGTGTTGCCATTATTATCTCAGCATGACTATATCCTCCCAGCTCTTCTATAGCTGCTGAGAGTAGTGCTGGATTTACCATGTCTAGTATAACTATATCTATGTCGCTATATCTGTTCACATCTCCTCTGGCAACAGATCCGTGAACGAATCCTTTTAAACTTTTTCTCTCTAGATGAGATAGTATTCTAACGCTCTTCTCCCTGAGATCCTTGAGTATTCTCATATGTTCTTCTGAGTATAAAACCTCTCGAAATTCTCCTGCTGGAGCTATCTTACTCATATAGCCTCCGATAAATCTATTCTTCTACTAAGATCCATTTTCTCTCTATAGTGCTATAAGCTATCAAACCATCCTTCTTAAGTCTCTCGAAGAGCTTGTACTCATCTCTAGAAAGAGCTTTTCTAATAGCCTCCTCACTATCTTCTTTAATATTTTCAATTTTTCTCATGAATTCACTCCAGAAATCCGGGTCTACTGCTACTCTCTCGCTAGATAGCTTTATAATCTTCGCACCATCGCTCTCAAGTCTTCTGAAGAAGCTGTCTCTATCTCTGATCTTTGATACTACTGATGATTCGAATATTATCTTCTGATCTTTTAGAACTTCTATGGCGGTCTTCTTATGAGGCTCTTCGCGGGCTTCGGTCTTCTCTCTTCTCTGAACACCTCTACCACTCTGATAGATCGAGTCTATCAATCTTCTCAGCTCATTATATCGATTATCAAGATCGTTATATCTATCACTCAAACCATCAATCATATCACGAAGCTCGCTAATTCTCTGAGCAAGTTCATCAACTTTAGAAGTATACCTGTTCACGAGATCCATAAGCTTTCTCTCAAGTCTTACTAGATCCTCGGAAGGCTTCTCAATCGATGTGGTTCTCTCAAGATGAGATTGAATCAAAGAGATTATGTATTCTTCAACAGATTTGAAATTCTCGCTATAAGCTCTCTGAACAAGCTCTCTATAGAGAGCTTCTGAAATACTTAATCTAATCTCTCTCTCAGATTTTTTCAAATGCTTCTCACTCATCTTTCTACCTCTTCTTCTATCTCTTCTCCTTCATTCTTCTCCAGATGCTTGTCCTCCGTCTACCCCACCATCTCTCATAATCTTTTTCAAATACCTTCTCTGGTTTTATATTCTTTGTAAGGGTTAATATCTCTTAACCATAGCTGGTGGAAGTATGTAGTGAACCTTCCACAGGCCTGAGTATCTGATCATGGTTTGAAAGAGTTTTCTATAGCTTCAACAACTCTACCAATGCTGATCTCAAACCCTAGATCTCTTAGAGCTCTGGCTAGTGATGCATATGTTATCAGAAGATGTGATCTAGAGGCTTGCACACCCATATGACCTATTCTAAGAACTTTATTCTGAAGCTTTCCCCAGCTTCCTGCGATCATGATCCCATATCTCTTCCACATGATCTCTCTAAGTCTTCTCTCGTCAAAACCTTCAGCTATGAATGCTGTGACCGTGGGAGAGGAGTGTTCTATAGAAATAGGATACGGCTTTAGATTCAAAACTTCAAGAGCAGACCATGAAGCTTTTCTAGCGTTCTCATGCCTCTTATAAGTGTTCTCAACACCTTCCTCGAATATCATTTTCAGAGATTCTTCTAATGCATATACAAGCACATCACTCATCGTGTAGGGGAATATACTCTGCTCATCTAGCATCTCTCTCCAGAGTCTAAGATTGAGGTAGTAGCCTGAATATCTTACCTCGTTAATTCGATCCCAAGCTCTTCTACTTATAGCTATTATAGTAAGTCCTGGTGGTGTGTTTAAAACTTTTTGAGATCCTCCGATCAGAATATCTATAGAGTTTCCTTCAAAATCAACAGGTACTCCTCCTATGCTGGATACCGCGTCAACTATCAAGAGAAGACCATGATCTCTTACAACTCTAGCCACACCCCTCAGATCATTTAAAAGAGCTGAGGGTGTGTCGCAGTGAACTAGTGTCACAGCTATAGCATCTTTATTCTTCTCAAGAGCTCTATCAAGATCCTCTAGATCCACACTCTTCCTCCACTCATCTCCAGCCACGTAAACAGGCTTCCCACCATATGATCTAACAAGATCTCCAAAACCCTCTCCAAAAACACCATTGGCTATAACCATGATCTTATCACCAGGCTTAACAGTATTCGCTATAGCAGCCTCCAGACCTAGCATTGCTTCTCCACTCATGATATATAGTGAGGAAGATCTTACTCCTAGAAGTCTTCCCAGCATATCTCTCACTCTATTATAAACATCTATAAACTCGGGATCTAGATCGGGATTTGTAGTCTCTCTGAGAAGAGCTCTTCTAATTCTCTCAGGTATCTCCGTAGGACCTGGAGTCATGATAAGTCTATCAGTATAGAAAGACATTAAACCCCCTACAACCTAATTTATCTGAGGATACTAAAATACTAGACCATCCCCAGGTTGCCTAGCCCTTGATCTTCCAGCAACCTGAGTTATCTCCAGAAACTTCAGATCCAGTCCAAGCACTAGTTAAAAACACAAGCCACAAAGAGTAAGCACATCTGCTGAACAAGGTGTCTATAGACACGATCAAGCCAGCTGAATAGCCGAGATAACCCCAATAACATCTGCCTTCAATCTTAAGAGAGTTATGCTCTGACGAAAAACAGTGAGAGAAGCCAGTTGCGTTGCAAAGCGTACACTGCCGAAAGCAAGCCTGTGCGATCGAGCCAGCTGACCGGTGTTTCTGGTGGAAGCATCTAAGGCGTGCTCCTTATAACTACTCTAACGCCCAGCTCTATACCTGCGAGAACGCGTGGGTAAGAAGATTAGGTGCTATTCGGAAGCGGTTGTAAGGCGGGTGTCGGACAACCCAGTTCTCTACGCCGTGGTTGAAGCGGTTTTCACAGCGGTAGACCCTGCACTCGAGCGAGGTCGGGAGACTGGTCGGTGTATCCCGTGAGCATGCGTATAACTTCCTAGCGAAGCTTGAGTACTCTCCTACTGCTGAAAACCCTCTTCTACCTGTAGTTTGAGAATCTCACTTCGTAAAGCATTGGGTCGTTGTTCGCAAACCACCAGTAGTACCATGCTGTAGTGCTCCCGCTTACGTCTCTGACTCTGAGGTAGGGGGTTGTGTATATCTGGTCATATCTGCCAGCTTTGTAGAGATTCACTGTGAGTGTGAAAACGCCGAATGTGAAACTAAAGCTCACACTTGTACCTACTAGCACTTCATCCGTCTCCTTAGCAGGAGTGAACCATATTATTCTGTCACCCCACACAGGTTCTCCAGCGTACGAAGGTGCTGGCTCTACGACGCTCAAGTACTCCTTCTCGTAAGGAGTAATAGGATACAGTGATTCGCTTCTCTGAATATCTTTAACCTTTAGCGGGTAGATGATCCAGTAGAGTTCTCCTATTCCTGCAAAGCCATCGTAGCTCGTGTACCACTTCTCGTACCTGTACAGCACGCTGAAGTAGACTCTATCTCTAAACCTACCTGAAAGGCTTGCTGTCTCTCCTGAAACCCAGCTGGTTGTCAGCCTCTTCCCAGCACTACTCCACTGCTGCGGTGTATCGCGCTCGCAGACCACGGGGCAGTATGCTGAATCCCAGTAAGCCTCTAGATATACTGCTGATGGCTTAGCCTCCCCCTCCCCTTTCACTCCGAAGGCTGTTTCAAGGCCTGGTAGCGAGTATAGGTATGGTCCTCTAACCAAAGTAATGCACTCAGCAGCTTCAAGAGCGCCTGGTGGTGGAGTGACAGAGTAGAAGTTGCAGAGAAGAGGGTTGGTTGAGGAGCCACCTCCGCCATCTATTGTATAATACGATGGATACCTCTCTCCGGGTTTTTCCTCGAACTTTACCTCGACTACATGCGTTGTTACAAGGCTTATCGGGTAAACTTCGTGTATTCTACCGTATCTGAGTGCTGTGCCACCCTTCTTGCAGAGCACTACGATGAGATATTCAACAGGCTCGTAGTACTCAACCTTGTATTCTCCTTTCTCGATTCTCGCCTTCGCAACTATTGCCGCGTGAAGCTCTTTGACAACCACTGTATCCCCTCGCCTGTGAAGACCTGCGTAGACCTGCTCACTGAAGCCTGTCTCCGTCGGCCTGTACGGTGTCGGTAGTTTTCTGACGTGAACTGTGCACAGCTCTGCTTGAACTGGTGGTATGTGTATCTCCAGCTTAACCATGATCTTTGGTTCTCCGGATAACCAGCTGTTGAAGACAACAGCGAGATCATCTTGGTAAATGTAGACAATGGCTAGAGGAGTCACAAGAGATGCGATCAACAAATAGGCAAACAATGTCTTCGCAGGAAACACCCTAATTAAAAACTTAGGTTCTTCCGGGTAATATATCCTACATCTCCACGGTACGAAAGCTGAGTTATACAGACAACCCTATTACATTGCAATGCTTCTCGCCGAGTGATTGACGAGTGCTGGAGAGCGAGCTAGGTGAATTCACGAATGCTGAGGAAACCGTAGATACTTGAAGGATTCACAATCAGCTTAGACTCTACCACCCTACTTCCACCTTCTCAAAAGGAGGTCTGCACACTTCGATTCGATGGACTACAAGCTTTCTACAGTAGACGCAGTTGTTTGCATTTAGAAGGAATATATATGTTTAATTCATGCCCTTTAAAAATACTTTTACGATTGTTAAGTAAGGCTCTCGATATTTTAAGACACGTTACCTCTCCTACCATCATGGAATTATAAGTGTTGAAATGCGATCAAAATATACTTTATTTTTCATTAACACGTTTGATTAATTCCGTCAGTTTTTGCAAATACTCACCAGTTTTTTTGTCGAAAATCCGTACATTTTTCCAGTTGAATTTCAAATAAACTGGTTCACCGCTTTGAACTGAAATTTCTCTTAATGTTTTAGCTTTGATTATATTATCTCCAAGTTTAATGTCAACAATAAACTCTGAGCCAAGCGTTTCTACTACATATACTACTCCTTTAATACTCTCATCTACTGGTTTCTCAGAGACTTCAATGTGTTCCGGTCTAATTCCCAGGTATATTTTATTTTCGCTAACAAGCTCTTTAAATTCTCCTGGAATTTTAATATTGAATCCTTGGCAATCTAGAATTTCTGATGTAACATTACACTCAATAACATTCATTGGAGGAGACCCAACGAATGTAGCAACAAACACATGCTTTGGGGTCTCATATATCTCCTTAGGTGTTCCAATTTGAATTATTCGGCCCTTATTCATAACAGCTACTCGGTCAGCTAATGTTAATGCCTCGACCTGATCATGCGTAACATAAATAGTTGTTATGCCGAGGTCCTTCTGAAGTTTTTTGAGTTCTGCTCTTACCTGAACTCTAATTAGCGCGTCAAGATTAGAAAGAGGTTCGTCCATGAGCCATACTTTTGGTTCCACCACGAGAGCTCTCGCTAATGCTACCCTTTGCTGTTGACCTCCGCTTAATTGCATGGGTTTTCGTTCAAGAAGTTCTTCGATCCCTAACATCTCTGAAACTCTATGAACCCTTTCCCTTATCTCCTCTTTGCTCAGTCTAAGCTTCTTTTTCCTAACAACAAGTGGGAAAGCTATATTATCAAATACAGTCATGTGAGGGTATAATGCGTAATCCTGAAAAACCATTGCTACATCTCTTTCTCCTGGCTCTAAGTATGTAACATCTCTTCCATCAATTACTACTTTACCTTCATCTGGATAAACAAGGCCGGCTATTATACGTAGTGTGGTAGTTTTACCACATCCAGAAGGACCTAGCAGGACGATAAATTCTCCCCTACCGACACTTAGGTTGACCTTATCAACAGCAAGGCTTCTTCCATATTTCTTAGTAATATTAACTAGCTCGAGATATGTCACCTTTTAACACCCCAACCAGCTACTCCTCTAACATAGTATTTGTTAAACACTATGTAGATAATTAATGGTACACTCATTGTGATGATTGATCCTGCAGATAATAAACCCCAATCAACCATATACTCACCTTTAATAGCTATAACTTTCTGTGTTGCTACCTGAAGATTTTTATCTACTAGGAAAACTAATGCATAGAATAGGTCGTTCCACACCCATGTAAATTGCATGATAAAAGCAGTTATCAGAGCTGGTTTGCTCAAAGGCAAGATTATTCTTGAAAAAATAGTCCAGTCTTTAGCTCCAAAAACTCTTGCTGCCTCGGCTAAACTACTTGGAAGCAAACGGAAATAATTCCTCAACAAGAAAGTTGACCAGGCGATTCCCCATGCACTATGCAATAATATAAGGCCTAAAAGAGTATTATAAAGACCTGTTTCAAAATACAGGAAGTACAGTGGGACTATAGATAATTGTTGAGGTACCATCATTATAAACAGTATTAGCGTAAACAGAAGTGCCTTCAACCTAAAATCAAACTGTGTGAACGCATACGCTGCTAGTGCAGCCGCAAAAACCGGGATGAAAGTACTCAGTGAGGCGACTATGAAAGAGTTTCTTAATCCAGTACCTAGGTCATAGGTTGGATCTGTTAAGACATTTAGATAATTGGCGAAAGTTAGATCTAAAGGATTAAGCGGTCTTAACCATCCTTCCACAATTACTGATCTATAAGGTAAAACAGAGACCAGAAATATACCATAAAAAGGTAGAATCCAGAGTACTGCAAGCATCCACACCGCTATATTAATTAAAATAGTCACAATTATTGATCTATATCTCATTCTTAATTTCATTCCTATCATTCTCTCAGCCTCTTAATGGCAAGCAGTATTATTGGAGTAGTAAAAATTGTTAGTAAAACAGCAACAGTAGACGCCTTATAGTAGTCTATATCTCGCACGAAATAATCATACATTACAACTGCAAGAACATTGCTCGCACCCAAAGGACCTCCTTTCGTTGAACCCCATACAAAATCGAATATTTTCATGTCCCACAAGGCGGTCATTACAACAACCACAAGAATAACAGGTTTTAGCTCGGGAACAATAATACGCCAAAAAATGGTCCACGAAGATGCAGCAAAAACCTTCGCTGCATCTATGTGGCTTTGAGGTATAGCTTCAAGACCAGCAGATAAAACCGTTACGGCAAAACCCATCCAGAGCCAGATGGAGCCTAATATAAGGCCCCATAATGCTAGATCCCTGTAAAGCAACCATGATTTAGATAAGTTGTTAAAGCCTAGGTAGCCAAATATCATTGGAAAGACTCCAATTCGTTCGGAGAACATAAACATTGTTAAAAGTCCTCCTACAGCTGGTGGTATGACCATTCCAAGAAACATTACAGCCTTTATCAATGTTCCACCTTTTACATAGAATTTCAATAAGTATGCCAATATGAGACCTCCAATTGTTATAACTGGAACATGTATAGCCATCCATAGCAAATTATGAATTAACGCACCCCACGGAGGAGTAGAGGAAAAAGAGCTAGGGAGAATAGCTTTAATGGGACTGGTGGCCGTTAAAACGCTAATATAATTATCTAGCGTAAATGAAGACGATTTTTTGTCTATAAAACTTAGGATAGTTGTATAGATAATTGGATAAATCACAAAGATAGATACGAGTATAAGTGCGGGAAGAAGGAAAAAATAAGGTCTTAAGATCCTTCCATTCATTTCATTTCCCAGTCTATCATCTCTTGGGATATTGTTGGGTCAGCGTATCCAACATTTCACTCCATATGTTCGGATTAATGAATAGCGTTTTACAGTAATCCCAGAACAGTCTCTGCCAATCACCGCCGATAGTGTCATCCATATCTGGGACGAACTTAATTTGACCCGTAGCAACCTTTTGATATAGTTCCCTAAAGATCGGGTACACTTTTTCAGGATCAGCTTTAGTCCAAGTAGGCACTCTTCCAGCTGGATACGAAGCCATAATCTCTTGGCCAGTCGTTGCTAAGAACTTCAAGAAATCCATTACTATGGGCTTTATTTCTGGTGGTATATACTTAGGGACGAATAAGAAGTCTACGTTACCTATCATATCCGGTTTCCCAGGTAATATGAAGAAATCAACGTCATTAGGATCATCTACCATTGGTAATAGAAACGATCCAAGCGGGTATATACCGTATTCCCCTGCCCACCAATACTCCCTAGCCGCCGTCCACTCTATAGGTTCGCTGAAGTATCCGGCTCTAATAAGCGGGACAAGTTCATCTCTAAAAATAGCTTGTACCTGGGGATCATTGAATTTAATGGTGCCTCTAGTTAACCCACTATGTAGTTCAGCACCTCCAAACGCTAGTATGAATGATTCAACGATATCGCTTTCCGGCCAACCCACACCGTCTCCAACAATGATTGCCTTCTTTGGTCCGAGAATCTTTGTTAAATTATTTAGAAGAGTTATGAATTCATCCCAAGTATTAGGTTTCGTTAGGTTATGAGCTTGGAAGAACGATTTTCTATACCAGTAAAGTTCTTTAAAGTATAGACCTATTGGAATACCGTAAACTTTTCCTTCGTATGTTACTAATCGAACGTAGTCAGATAGAAACTCGTTGACTGGCACATACGTGCTAAGATCCTCTAGATGTCCTCTCTTTGCTAGTTCAAGGACAAACCACGACCACGGTGTGATCATTATTTCAGCAGGATACCTCTTGGCTTCTAATTGAGCTGGAAGTATGGCTGCAAGATCCTCAGCTCTATAAACTACATATTCTATCTCGACATTTGGATTTCTACGAAGATATTCATTTACTGCGGCATCAAATGGTTCTCGCTCCTTACCCGTCCATCCAATACTGACAGTGATCTTCACTTTACCAGGTGGAGTGACTGTAGGTGTTTGAGTAGGAGTCTGAGCGATCGTTATATACCTTGTTTCCGTAACCGTTTCCTTAACTGGCGGCAGTGTGACAAGACCTATGCCATAACCAGCTAGTATACCTACTATTAATACTACTATAACCAGTATGAGAGACACTTTCTTCATTATAAAACTCATATTATTGACACCTTCACTTTGAATGAAGTCACATAAATAATAAACTTTTACTTAACATGAATGCATAAATAATTAAATGATCATTATCGCTACGACTAGCATGATAATTTACTTTTTTAAATTAAAGATTGTTTATAAGAGAGTCCTACATGAGCTCTCTTATAAATAATTAAAACATGTAAAACATTTATTGTTGTCCACGTGGGGACTCTCTGTAAATCGATCCCCATTCAAGCTGAGCGAGTGATAAGCTTACAACCCAAAGCCTCATCCTCTGAGGCAGGGGAGGAGGTCTGTCGGATATCTGATGATTCTTCTTATACGGAGGAGATGTGATCATGAATGTTTTGAATCTTCTGATGCATTGTTCTCAGGATTTATATAGTGATCTGTATGTTCTCTCGTTTATCTTCTCTAGGATCTTCTTTCTCTCAAGCATGTTGAGAGCTTCTTCTAGATATAAATCATCGGGTGTGTATCCATACCATTCTTTGAATGATGAGATTATCTCTTCTAAGTTCCATAAGCTTTTGCTACTATTCTCCTTGATTATTCTTGATATGAACTGGCTGAGATCTTCAACACGAGTCCATGGGTATTGGAACCAGATCCATTCTCTGACTTCTATGTAGTAGTAGTCTGGTTTGAATTTTGCTACAGAACTTATCCACTGAAGAGCTGCTATTCTAAGTTCTTCAGGCTTCCAGTTCTTCTGCACGTATTCTCTTGCTAGAAGTAGTGATTCTCCTGTGTCTACTATATCATCTACTAGTAGAGCTTTCAATCCTCTCAGATCTACTGTGTAGGGGAATTTTATTATAGCTCTCTCAGAAGCTTTAGCCGCTTCAGTCCAGTGCTGGCTCTGGAGAGATAGAAGGTTCTCGACACCTAGAAAATCACATATAAGTCTTGCAGGAACATAACCTCCTCGAGCTATAGCTATCACGACATCTGGAATCCATCCTGATTCGAGGATTTTCCTAGCCAGACCTCTGCTCCACTCTACGATGTCATTCCATGAAACCTGTTTAACTGGTATTCGAGCCAATAAAATCCCGAGAAGAAAGATTATCTAGTAGAGTTTTTAAATTTTTGAATATGCGTTCTAGAACTCTAAGCTGTCAGCCTCTTCGAGAAAGATCTTTTTAACATGAAAGTGTAAAATTATGATCCTATTCTGAGACACCTAGAATCTTAAAACCTCTCTGAATAATCCATTTAAATGCTGCATCAGCAGCCATAGCACCTTCAGCAGCTGATGTTATTATCTGCTGGAAGTAGTATTTGTAAGGTCCTCCAGCACAGTCTCCCGCAGCAAATATACCCTCCACACTTGTATAGCCTCCGGGCTTCACCACTACAAGTCCTTTGTCATCTACTTCTAATCCTATTTTCTTGAAGAAATCTGTAGGAGGTTCACTCCCTATCTCTACGAACACACCTTCTACATCTATTCTTCTCTTCTCACCTGTTCTAAGGTTTGTGACCAGAGCATACTCAACTTGTTTGCTTCCTCCGATCTCTGTGACAGTACTATTCATTATAATCTCGATCTTATCCGGATTCTGTTCTCTCAGCTTCATAAGTCTCTCTACATATATTGGAAAAGCTCTGAATCTATCTCCTCTCGTGATTAAATAGATCTTAGATACATAGCCTAGAGCATGTATAGCTCCAGTCACACCACTATTACCCCCACCAACGATCGCAATCCTCTTACCCTTGAAGAAGGGGACATCACATACAGTACAATAGCTAACTCCTCTACCAGCGAACTCATCCTCACCCTTGGCACCAAGCTTCTTTCTCTTAAGACCTGTTGCTAGAATCACTGCTCTACTCAGGTATTTATAACCTTTTCTAGTCTCAACCTCGAAGAATTGATCCTCTGTTCTTCTAATATCCTCAACACGATCTATTACTATAGATACTCCATGCTTCTCCACATGAGATCTGAATCTCGCCACAAGTTCTGCAGCCTCCACATCCATGAAACCCGGATAATCATCTACAAGCCCCGCCATTGAAAGCTGACCTCCTAAGGTCTCTCCTATGGCTAGAGTCTTCAACTTGTATCTAGCCGAGTAGAGAGCTGCTGAAAGTCCTGCAGGTCCTAGACCTACTACTATCACATCATATTCTTGAGATGCAGGTTTAGAGATCTTTCCAAGCCTGAACATTCTCAACACGCCACCTCAACATAATAATTTTACTCTAGAACATATTATAAGCCTAATGCAATTGTTTCGGCTTTTACATAGATTTATACTTCTTGATGTTATTCTTCTGTTTATGATTATTGTATATGTTTTTCGGTGGGGATATTTAGGTAGAGAGTTAAGTTTTAGAAGAAGTTCTAGGAATCTCTCAAGCGAGTAGTTGATATGATGTAGTAGAATCCTCTCTCTAATCCTCTCTCGAGGATCTCTGCTTTCTCCTCTAAAAATCTCATGATCCTGCTCATCTTAGTCGAGAGAGTTCTCCTATCATGTCCGGGAATTATGGTGTAAAGAATGCTGGGAACCAGATCTACCACCACTATTCTCCCTCTACTCCTTATAATTCTTAGAAACTCTTCTAACACTCTCTCTATATCGTCTATGTGATGCAGTGTTGTATGAGATATGAGATACTCGAAAGAATTATCTCTGAAAGGCATTCTCCTAGCATCACAGATCATGAGGTCTAGACTTCCTCTCATGATATATCTTCTAAGAACTTTAGAAGCCCATGCTACAGCTTTTTCATCGATATCTACCGAGACTAGAAACCCTTCTAAATCTTCTACGAACCTCATCAGATTGAAAGTATTATAGCTGAAACCTGTTGAGATCTCAAGAACCCTAGATCTCTTCAGAGTAAGTCTAGCTCTATAAAATCTCTCAAGATCAAACACCGCCCCATTCACAGCCCACGAGATAAGCCTGTAAATCAGATACAGAGACATACCAGAAATCTATCTTTCAAAGAATAAAAACATACAGAGGTGGGGCCGCCGGGATTTGAACCCGGGACCACGGGCGTTCTAGGAGCAGGTTAATCCCGGGTTCTGGGGATGCTCACCCCAGGCCCGCATCCTAGCCAAGCTAGACTACGGCCCCCTAAAGAATTTATTGAATAAAGCTTTTATTAATAAGAAGGATCTTCTCATATTATCTTGTTTTATACATCTCACTACTAAGAGATCTCTTGATCCTAACTCCTAGATCTGGGTAGTCTGTTGCTATACCATCCACGCCTCTGGCCGCGAGTTCTCTAAACCATTTCTCATCATTAACAGTCCATGCAATAGTTTTAAGATTCATTCTACGAGCTAGCTCCACCGATCTAGATGTTGCTAGAGTGTATCTTGGTAGAACTATTTCAAAACCTTCTCTTTTCGCTGTTAATATCTCTCCAGGAGGCTTATAGTATATGATTCCTACCGGTGTGTAGGGGTCTAAACGCTTCACATTTCTCAGAACTTCTGTGTGGAAGCTTATTATTGCGATCCATTGTGATGCATCTAATCTTCTCACGAGATCCATTATATGGATCTCGTCACCAGGTTTCTTAACCTCGATGAGAACACCGATTCTATCTATAGAGAAGCTCAGCACCTCTTCCAGTGTAGGGATCTTCTCACCGTTAATCTTTATATCAGAGAGATCGCTGTACTTCATCTCTCTAATACTGGCGTTAATCCCAGCAATCCTTCTAAGATCCTCATCATGAAAAACTACCGCGATTCTATCTAGGGTTATCTGAACATCTATCTCGATAAGATCTGATCCTACTTCTAAAGATCTCTGAACACCTAGGAGAGTATTTTCAGGAGCAAGACCAGAACCTCCTCTATGAGCTATCACAGCAAAAGGTTTTTCACTAAGTTTCATAAGAACTCTATTCATGAAAAACCTCCTACCATAGGAATATACCAAGAGCAAGATAAACCTGCCACAGATCCTTTTCCTCATAATAGATCCACATATGATCGATAGAGCTAAGTCTAATAAGTCTCCATATAATTTCTTTATTGGGCGGGGGTGCCCGAGCCAGGTCAAAGGGGTCGGGCTTAGGACCCGATGGCGTAGGCCTGCGTGGGTTCAAATCCCACCCCCCGCATCCTTCTACTCTTATAATGCTCTTATAGATCGCTTTTTATTCTGCAACATGCTTCTTCTACGAAGATTATATTCTATCAAGAGGTTCTATTCCCAGGTATTTCAATCCGTTGCTTAGAATGCTTACTACTGCTTCTACCATTAGTATCTTGAATGCTCTAAGACCTTTGCTTTGCTCATGTATTACAGGGTCTTTCTGATACCATGTGTTGAAAAGATCTGAGATCTTGATCAGTTCTACAGCTACTCCTTCTGGAGAGAGTTCCTCAACAGCTTTAGCATATATTGTGGGAGCCTTAGCTAGTTCTAGTATAAGCTGTCTTCTCAGAGGATCTCTACAGCCTTCTATATAATCAGCCTCACCCGGATCAGGTCTTTCACCAATTTTATTTAGAATGCTAAGAGCTCTGGCTCTCGAATATAGTATGTATGGTGCTGAGTTTCTCTCAAAATCTAGAGCTTCCTCTAGTTTGAATATGATCTGTTTTGAAGGAGATACTGATGCTAGACTGTATCTAACAGCTGAAACAGCGATCTTCTCAGCTATATGTGGATCCTGAGATCCTCTCGATCTCATGATACTCTCTGCTCTCTTAACAGCTTCTCCGAGAACCTGATCTAATGTCACATACCTGCCTCTCCTACCACTCATCCTAGTACCAGGCATGTTCACCATTTCATAGCTGTAGTGTATAAGTCTCTCCGCTTCTTCTCTGAAGCCTAGAGCGTAGAGTGCAAGTCTTATCTGAGCTTGTGGTAGTGTTTGTTCTGATGCGATGACGTTTATAACATAATCAGCTTTTGAATCTCTGAACTTGTATATCGAGTATGCTATGTCTCTTAAAGTGTATAGTGTTGTCTCATCACTTCTCATTATTATAAGAGGTGGTATCTCAATACTTCTGGGAAGTCTGAGCTTCTCTCTTAGAATCTTATCTTTCTGAATATCTCTGAATATTATCGCGGGAGCATTCTTATAGATCCCGTAGTACGGAGATCTTCTAGCTCTCTCGATAATCTCATTTACAAGCCCGCTCCAGGCTATATCACTCTCAAAATCCCATTTGTCAAACTCCACCCCGAATCTTTCTAAGGTTCTTTTAAAACCTCTTAGACATAGATCCACGAGTTTTCTAAAGCTTCTGACAATATCCTCATCACTCTTCTTCTCGTACGCCTGCATAAGTCTTGAGATCTCAGAATCAAAATCCTTGATCTTGTTAATCTCATCAGCGAGTTTATCGAAGTATTCTGGAAACATCTCTCTAAGTCTTGCCGCGTCAGCCACTAGATCGTCTAATTCGCTTAAAATCTCTCTATACCTCGTAGGATCTATTCTAGCTTTCTCAAGCTCTTCTCTAAGTCTTTTAACGTCATAGATTGTATGAGTAGAAGCGTATATGAATCCAATCCATTCATCTTCCTTAATATTCGGAGGAGGATCTGGTTCTCCGAGAAGTCTGAAGCCTAGAACAGCAATAGCTATCTGTCTTCCCATATCATTCACATAGAATCTCGTGACAACCTTATGACCTCTCATTCTAAGCATAGAAGCTACAGCAGAACCGAGAGCTGCGTTTCTCCCAGAACCTATGTGGAGAGGGTGTATCGGATTTGCAGAGACGTATTCAACAACATATGTTCTAGATCTCTCGACAGGAACTACTCCATAGAGTTCTCCTAGATCTCTTACAGAAGTGAAGAGAGCTGATGCTAGATGTGTTGAGCTGATCCATATATCTATATATCCTCCTACTCTAGCAAATCTCTCTACCAGGATATTCTTCTCAAGAGTCGTAGAAATCCTGCCAGCCAGATCCTCAGCGTCTAGGCCTAGCTCTCTTGAGATTCTATGAATTGGCAGAGCTATGTCTCCTAACTCGGGTTTTACAGGTTCTTCGAAGAATATGTCTCTAGCATCTCTTCCTATGGCTAATCCTATATCTCTCAGGATCTTATCTCTAATTATTTTATAAGGCTCGTAGATCTTCTCACTCATTCTTTCTCTCAATCTCTTTATAGAGCTATCTAACATATATATTGCTCAGTTAAAACTCTTTCTGGTGGTCTCATTGAGTATTGGGGATATTCATCAGAATATCATAGTTATGCTGGAGCAGATAGCTAGTGCTGAGGAGTATCTATCTCTTCTCTACCTGAGACTGAGATTTATGGTTAGAGATCCTGCTGTTAAGATACTTGCCGAATATCTCTCAGAATCATCTCATCTTCATAGGAATACCATTAAAAATCTTCTAGATCTCAGTATAGAAAAGCTTAACATACCTCAGGATAAGCTTAGAGAGGTTATAGAACTTGTGGGAGGAGGTTTTAGAGATATCAGAGATCTATATCATAAAGCTCTGGAGACCTATAATACTGATGAGATTATAAAGATTATTGAGAATCTTGAGAATAGTGTTAGAAGTCTGATCTCAGCTTACAAGATTATGAGAGAGTCTCAGGATAGAGATGAGAATATCAGATTTATTCTAGAGATCTTAGAAGAGGATTCTGATAGGAATATAAGAATATTAAAGACCTTATGCAGTCATCTTAAGAAGTAGAGTAAACCTGAGACAGGTTTAACAATTTAACCTGAAAAAACATGTTTTAATCATAAAACTTAAAACCCCTACAATATTATTTCTTAGAGGTGGTGCTGACGGTAGATCTCATGATACCGATTGCAGGTGTTTTCACAGGCTTGGCAAGCATACTCTACGCGCTCTACCTAGGTAGATGGGTTCTCAAGCAAGATCCTGGAGATGAGAAGATGAGATTTATATCTGATTCAATATCAGCAGGAGCTAGAGCTTATCTTAATAGACAGTTTAAAACCATAGCAGGGATCCTGGTAGTTCTCTTCATTATAATAGCTCTGGGGATTAGCTGGGCTGCTGCTGCCTCCTTCGTAGCGGGAGCTCTCGGCTCTATGATGGCGGGATATCTCGGGATGTATGTGACTACTAGATCTGCTTCTAGAGCTGCTCAAGCTGCTAGAAGAGGTGTGAGAGAATCTCTCAAGATCTCTTGGAGAGCTGGAGCTACCATGGGACTTACACTTGCTGGTGTAGCTCTTCTCATAATCTCATCACTCTATATCCTCTATTCGAGAACCATAGGAGACTGGACTATTCCTCTGATCGCAACAGGTTTTGGTGCGAGTCTTGTGACTCTATTCATGAGAGTTGGAGGAGGTATATATACTAAGGCTGCTGATCTAGGAGCTGATCTGGTTGGGAAGATCGAGGTAGGAATACCTGAGGATGATCCTAGGAATCCCGGTGTTATAGCTGATAATGTTGGTGATAATGTCGGTGATGTAGCTGGTATGGCTGCTGACGTATTTGAATCTTATGTAGTCACAGTCACTGCAGCAATGTTCCTCGCAGGAGTTCTAGGTCTCGGGCTTGTCTATGTTGAGATACCTCTTCTATACAGTCTTCTACTACTTCTAGCCTCAGTAGTCGGTGTTCTAATTCTAAGACTTAGAGATGAGAGGAATCCTCTCACAGCTATAAGAGGTTCTATAGTTATAACAGCTGTTCTAGGTATCATCCTGATTATTATTACGAGTATGCTTCTCTTCAGCTATGATATTGTAAGAGGTCTCTCTCTAGCTTTAACAGCTTCTCTAGGTATAATACTAGCACCTATCATACTATGGATCACAGAGTATTATACTACTTACACCTACAAGCCTGTGAGGAAGATAGCTGAGCAGGCTAGGATCAGTCCAGCCACAGTTATTGTATCAGGATATGCCATAGGACTTTCAAGTGCGGTACCCACTCTTATCGCGGTCTCACTAGCTCTAGGATTATCATATTTAATAGGCTATCAAGCTTTAAGCGAGCTTGTATCAGAAGTCTTCGGAGTCTACAGAGGTCTTGTAGCCGGGGTTTACGGAACTGCGATAGCTTCTGTAGGTCTTCTATCTATGGCTGGCATCATAATAACAGCTGATTCTTTCGGTCCTGTGAGTGATAATGCTAATGGTGTTGTTGAGATGGCAGGGCTTCCTGACGAGGTTAGAGAGGTTACAGAGGTTCTCGACATGGTTGGAAACACTACTAAAGCTTCTACCAAGGGTTATGCTATTGCTAGTGCTGCTCTAGCATCTCTAGTTCTATTCATGGCTTTAATATTTGAGATCGTTAAGATTCTTGGTGTGAACAGTATACCCAGTATACTGAGTAGTCTAACGATTATAAATCCTAATCTTCTTATAGGAGCTTTCATAGGAGTTATGATCGTGTATATATTCAGTAGCAGAACTCTTGAAGCTGTGGGGAGAACTGCTATGGAGGTTGTTGAAGAGATAAGAAGACAATTCAGAGAAAAGCCTGGGATACTTGAGTGGAGAGAGAAACCTGATTATGAGAGAGTAGTAGATATAACCACGAGAAGAGCCTTAGAAGAGTTCCTCAAACCAGGATTAATAGCTCTAGCAACACCTATAGTAGTTGGAATAGTACTAGGCTGGCAGAGTCTTGCAGGAGTAATACTAGGAGCAGTAATAGCAGGAGTTCCGAGAGCACTTCTCATGGCTAATGCTGGAGGAGCGTGGGATAATGCTAAAAAGTATATAGAGTTGAGCGGAGGAAAAGGTTCTGAAGCTCATAAAGCTGCGGTAGTAGGAGACACAGTAGGAGATCCTTTCAAAGATACTACAGGACCTTCTATCAATCCTCTGATAAAAGTTCTCAACACACTCTCGGTAGTATTCGCATCACTAATCATATACATGAACACACTTCTAGGAATAGACGTCTTCACAGGGCTTCTCAAGATAACATTTCTCATCTCCTCCCTACTCTCTCATCTCCCCTTCCACCTCTAATCTTTATTCTAACCTCCTACTCTCAGAATATTTTTCTGATAAGACCAGCATAGGGTTGCTCACAAGGTTTAATACGGTTAAAAGCATGTGGCTGAAGGTGGGAAGTGGGAAACAGCTTTTGATAAGCTTCTACTATAATCCTCTTATCATCACAAAGAAGACTGCAGATAGAAGAAGAACAATGGCTATGATCATTATTTTCTCATACTCTCCACCACCTTATGCAGAGATGGTGATCACAAACATGAGAATAACTTTATTCCTAGAGAAATTCAAACCTAACCATATAAGCTTAATCTTCTCTTGAAACTCTTTCACCGATCATATGCCTCTTTCATTTTTCCAATAATCTCCCGTAGCTTATTCTCTCCAGAGATTGATGTCTTGCAAATAATTTTAAACCTTCTTAGATATATTCTTTGAGGTTAATTGAGATGGTGTCTTCACAATCTCTTCCAGCATCTTCTTCTAAGCTATCTCAGGCGAAGATTCTTGGGATCATAGGTTCTCTACTTCCTTTCATAGGTGTTTTCATACCTTATGCAGAGCTTGTCCTAGGTTTAGTAGGCTTGGTGCTGATATTGCTAGCTCTCAAGTATATATCTGATGAAGTTGGAGAGCCTAGGATATTTAATTATGCTATCTACTCCGTGGTAGCGGGTGTAGTAGGTTATGTAGTGCTCGTGTTCTTCGTGGTAGGAGTCTTTCTAAGCGGTTTTCTCATGAGATCTCTACACAGAGAGTTTCCCCCGATCTCTATCCCTACCTATACATGGCCTTATCATGCTCTAGAATCACTTGATCTGGTGGGCTTGATAATATCTATAATAGCGTTTCTAGTACTAGCATGGATAGTGATGATTATCTCAACATACTTCCTCAGAAAAAGCTACTCTCTTGTAGCAGACCGCCTAGGAGTAGAACTTTTCCGTACTGTAGGACTTCTATACTTCATAGGAGCAATCCTACTAATAGTACTCGTAGGAGGGATCCTGATCCTTGTAGCATTAATACTCCAGATAATAGCCTTCATATCATTACCAGAATCA
>JAVZPJ010000013.1 GCA_038881635.1 Sulfolobales archaeon
TTTATATGGAATCCTCCTAGAGATCTTGTTGATCAGGCTAATGTGACAGAGCTTATTGAAAGCATGGGATTTAAGAGTTATAAAGACTTCGTGAAGAGAAGTATTGAGGATGTAAGATGGTTCTGGAGTCTTGCTCCTGAAATTCTCGAGATAGAATGGTTTAAACCCTATGAAGAGGTCTTAGACATTTCAAGAGGTGTTGAATGGGCTGAATGGTATGTGGGTGGGAGGATTAATGCATCATATAATGTTGTGGATAGAATTGTGAGGAAAGGTTATGGGAGTAAGACTGCTGTGATATGGATTGGCGAGGATAATTCTATTAGGAGTATGACTTATTCAGAGCTTGAGGATTCTGTGAAAAGATTCTCATCCTACCTCCTAGAATCAGGTGTTAGAGTAGGAGATGTTGTTGCCATATACGCTCCCATAATACCTGAATCTATTGTAGCTATGCTTGCGAGTATCAGGATCGGTGCTATAGCATCACCTATATTCTCAGGCTTCAGTCCTCAGGCTGTGGCTAGCAGGCTTAGAATTTCTAATTCAAAGATTCTTGTCACAGTAGACGGGTATTATAGAAGAGGTAGAGAAGTGGAGTTGAAGAAACAAGCTGATGAAGCTCTAAGACTTTCGGGAGTTGATGCTAGAGTTGTTGTTATAAGAAGAACAGGATCCGAGATACCTTGGATTGATGGAAGAGATGTGTTCTATCATGAGATTATGAGAAGATATGGGAGGAGTGACTATATAGCTGAGATGAATCCTAACGATCCCGCGTTGCTACTCTTCACATCTGGAACCATGGGATCTCCTAAAGGTGCTGTGATAAGCCACATAGGATCTATTATAAAACCTGGTTTAGAACACTTCATAAATCTAGATATGAAGAGTGAAGATAGATTATGGTGGATCACGGATCTAGGCTGGATGATGGGGCCTTGGCAGGTTCTAGGATCACAGCTTCTAGGAGCTTCAAATCTATCAATTGAAGGAGCTATAGATACTCCTCCAGATAGAGTGTGGAAGATTATAGAGGAGCACAGAGTCACACACCTAGGTTTTGCAGCTACTGCCGCGAGAATTCTGAAATCTCTCGGTGTGGAGAATGTTAGAAGGCATGATATATCAAGTCTCAGAGTTTTTGGAAACACTGGAGAACCTATAGATCCTGATACATGGATGTGGATCATGAGAGACGTAGGAGATCTCGAGAGACCAATGATAAACCTATCGGGAGGAACAGAAGTCTTCGGATGCATCCTCCTTCCAAGTGTTGTGGTCAGTCTCAAACCTTCAACCCTCTGGGGTCCTGCACCGGGTGTTGACGCTGATGTGTTTAATGAGAGTGGAGAGTCTGTTAGAGAGGGCGTGGGTTACTTAGTTGTTAAAAAACCCTTCCCATCGATGACCAGAGGTCTTTGGAGAGATCCTGAGAGATATATAGAGAGCTACTGGAGCAGGTTTAAAGGTGTGTGGTATCATGGAGATTGGGTTCAAATTGATTCAGATGGATACTGGTATATTCTAGGAAGAGCTGATGATGTTATAAAAGTTTCTGGAATGAGAGTTGGAGCTGCAGAGCTTGAGGGAATTCTTAACAAGCATGCCTATGTCGCTGAGAGTGCATGTGTAGGGGTTCCTCACGCGATTAGAGGTGAGGTTATCTATTGTTTTGTAAGGCTTAGGAGTAGAGAGTATTATGAGAAAGCTTCAGAGCTCGAAGTAGAACTTAAGAATCTGATCTCTAGCGAGCTTAGTAGAGTGTTTACTCCTGAGAAGATAATATTTGTAGAGGATCTTCCTAGAACTAGAAGTGGTAAGATTATGAGGAGAACTCTTAGATCAGTTGTTTTAGGAGGAGAAATGGGTGATATTACTACTCTAGAGAATCCTGAGTCTATAGAGAGTATTAAGAGAGTTCTTGAGAGAATGAAGATAATCTAGGGAGATCTTTAACTAAAAATGTTAAAGATCTAAAGAGATTTAAGAGAATCTAACCACTAGTAATTTAAATACGTGTTTTATCGATTTCTAATACTGGGATTTATTTGAGTTCTGCGAAGAACGACCCTATAGCTCTTGTTAAAGATGTTATGAGAGAGATATCAAGCTTCATAATGAAGTCTATAGACATGATCTCTGTAGATCAGGTGGAGAAAGCTGTGAAACTACTTGTAGACACTTACAATAGAGGTAAGATGGTTCTGGTAATGGGTGCGGGAAGAAGCGGGCTTATAGGAAGAGGATTTGCCATGAGATTAATGCACTTAGGCTTCAGAGTATATGTTCTCGGAGACACCATAGTACCTCCAGTTAGAGAGGGAGATCTTGTTATCGCTATAAGTGGTTCTGGGAGAACCAAGCTCATAGTCACAGCTGCTGAAGCTGCTAAGAGTGTTGGTGCTAAGATTCTCACAATAACATCTTTTCCAGAATCTCCTCTAGCTCAGATATCAGATGTGGTAGTGGTAGTTCCTGGAAGAACTAAGGTTTCTGCTGAAGAAGATTACTTCGCCAGACAGATCTTAGGTATTCACGAGCCTCTGGCACCTCTAGGAACCCTCTTCGAGGATACTACCATGGTGTTTCTAGACTCTCTAATAGTTAGACTGATGCAAGAACTTAATGTGTCTGAGAAGGATATGAGTAGAAGACATGCTAATATAGAGCTCTAGAGATAGCGAAGCTCATTATATAATCTCTTTTAACAGATTATTCTCAGGATGTGAGTGTGTTGAAGATTAAGATAAGACTCTACGCTGTTCTAAGAGATCTCTACGGCTCTTCAGAGGATCTCATTGAGGTGGAAGGAGATAGGATTTCTGTTAGAGATCTTCTCAGTAGAATATCTTCTAAGAATACCTCTCTAGAGGAGTTCATGAGAAGCAGAGGTGAAGGTATTATAGTGCTTGTAAACGGCTTGTACGCGCCTATGGATCAGTTTGTTAGAGAGGGTGACGTAGTAGACATACTACCACCAGCTTCGGGTGGAGTTTTTTGAATGATTATGCTGAGGGCTTATGTGATGAGTTTCAATTCTTCACGAGGGAAAATCCTCCTGATTTTAATAGGATACTTGGTAGTATTAGTAGGAATGCCTCTGAGAAGGGTTTGGGAGGTGTTGTGATCTATATTGGTGTTGTTAAGAATCCTGTTGAGGGTAGGATTGTTAAGAAACTAAGTTATGAAGTTTATGAAGAGTATACTCTGAGGAGATTCAGCGAGATAGCTAGAGATATCAAGAGTAGATACTCTGTGGAGTGTCTTAAGATATATCATGTTAAAGGAGATACTCTTCCGGGAGATATAGCTGTTATAATAGTAGCTCAGTCTATTGGTAGGAGAGGTGTTTTTGAGGCTGTAAGAGAAACTATTGACTTGGTTAAGCATACAACGGGGATCTGGAAGATTGAGGAGAGAGAAGATGGAGTCTTCTGGGTTCTTGGAGAGGGTGAGAGGATTTCGAGAAGAGGATCTGAGAACGTATAAGGTGGTGAAGCTAGGAGGTTCTCTTATAACGTACAAGGATAGACCTCTTGCTCTGAGAGAGGATATTCTGAGAAGCATATCTCGAGAGATTAAGATGGCGTGGGATGATGGGTTTAGAAGGATTCTTATCATACATGGTGGAGGGAGTTTCGGGCATTACATAGCTTCTAAGGTGATCTCTGAGAAGGGATTTATAGATCCTCAGGGTTTCTCCGATATAGCATGGTATATGAATGAGCTTAATAGAGAAGTTGTGAGAAGTCTCAGAGAACAAGGTCTGCCAGCTGTTCAGATATCCACTAGAGGAGTGGTTTATGAGAGAGGTGGTTCTCTGAATATTAACACAGATCTTATGAGAATGCTCATAGATTCAGGACTTCTACCAGTTCTCTTCGGAGATGTTATAATATGTGAGAAAGGCTTCAGGATAGTATCAGGAGACGAGCTGGCTTGGATTTCAGCTCTAGGTATAGGAGCTGAATGGGTTTTGTTTGCTTCAACTGTTGATGGAGTCTACGAGAAACCTCCTGAGAAGGGGGGAGGGAGTATTATAAGGGTTCTCAGGATCTCAAGAGATTTAAATGTAGAACTCGGAGGAGGGTTTGGAGTTGATGTTACTGGAGGTATGAGAACGAAGATTCTTAGTGGTAGGATTGCTCTTGAGAGAGGTGTGAGAGGATTTATATTCAATGGTTTGAAACCTGGTAATGTTTATAGAGCTATAGTAGGTTTACTAGATGAGGGGACGGTGATCGAGTATTAGCGAGACTAGAAATAGAAAGATCGAGCATATAGATATTGTTCTCAGCAGAAGAGTGAGAGGTCCTAGAACGACATGGCTTGAATACGTTCATTTAATTCACAACCCGGCACCAGAGATAGATTTTGAGGAGATCGATATATCAACAGAGTTTCTGGGGAAGAGACTTTCAGCACCTATTATAATAACGGGGATGACCGGAGGACATCCTAAGACACTTGAGATAAATGCCTCGCTAGCTGAGATCGCTGAGAGATATGGTATTGGCATGGGAGTGGGGTCTCAGAGAGCTGCTCTGGAAGATCCTTCTCTAGCTAGAACATTCTCTATTGTAAGAGAAAAAGCTCCTAAAACCTTGATTATTGCTAATCTAGGTGCAGCTCAGATCATAGGAGGGTACGGTCTTGATAAGATAATGAGAGCTATCGAGATGTTAGATGCTGATGCTATAGCGATCCATCTCAACCCAGCTCAAGAATCTATACAGCCAGAGGGAGAACCTTCTTACAGAGGTCTTGTGAAGAAGATTGAAGAACTTGTTAAGAGTCTTAACAAGCCTGTTATGATCAAGGAGACAGGCTGTGGTCTCAGCATGGAGAGTGTAGGGATTCTTAGAAGAGCTGGTGTAAGATACTTCGACGTATCAGGATCTGGAGGAACTAACTGGATTCTAGTTGAGATGTATAGAGCAGAGATGAAGGGTGACAGGCTTAAGAAATATCTTGCAGAAGATCTCTCGGAATGGGGTATTCCTACAGCAGCATCAGTGATAGAAACAAGATACTCGGCTCCAGATAGTTTTATAATAGGTAGTGGAGGTCTTAGAAACGGGGTTGACATTGCTAAGGTCATAGCTTTAGGAGCTGATATAGGAGGCATGGCATACCCCTTCCTCGAAGCATACTTCTCAAGAGACATAGATTTCTTCGTGAGAAGAGTGATACACGAGATAAGAGCAGTACTATTTCTAACAGGATCTAGAAATCTCAGAGAATTCATTCACCAACCAATAGTGATAAGAGGAAGTCTTAGAACATGGATGAAAGAGAGGAGTATTAGAAGAGATATCTATGAAAACATTAGAAAAACCAGAAGAGATTACAATGCCCGTAGAGGAGTTATCTAGAAGAACCTAAGCCGCGAGACAGTAGTAGTTCCTCTCAAGACTTCAACCTCACCGACCTCCTCCCCGCCCTAAAGGGCGAGGCTTTCAGAATTGTAAAACTATCTTTACAATCCCAGACATAATAAGCTATCTACCGAGAGGAGAAGCACTAGTTGAGATGTATAAAACGAAAAACCTCCCCTTACTCCTCAGTGCTCGATATGTGAGGTTTTGAGAGCATCTCCTGAACACCTCTAAATCTGATGAAAAGCCTGGTAATCGCAATAAAAGAGAGGACAGGTAATGACACAAGCTAATATATTGTAAGATCTGAATGATTGTCTAAGCTTCTAGCTGAGAGTATAATATGTCTAATCTCATGCTGAGAAAAATTTAAATATGTGTACATATAAGCAAAGTATGTATAGAAATATTTTTTAATTCTGAAACTATAATTATATTTGGAAAGGTGAATTTTAAATTGAGCATGGAGTCAAGAGATAATTCTATGCATAAAAGATCAGGTATAAGTAGAAGAGAATTTCTTCAGACACTAGCAGTAGCGGGTGTGGCGGGTGCTATAGTTCTAGGTTCTAGAAGTGTTCTAGAGAGTTCTAGAAAGGATCTGAGAAAGATATCTCTTCAGGAAGCTGGAAGTATTAGAGAGTTCTATAGCATATGTGGTGCTTGTGGAGCTGGTTGTGGGATTATTGTTGGAGTAGATGGAAGTGGTAATCTTCTGTATGTCACTGCAAATCCGAATCATCCTCAGAGGAGTATATGTGGTAGAGGTGCTACTGGTAAGTGGCTTTGGAATCACCCCTTGAGAATTAAGAAGCCTCTTAAGAGAGTTGGAGAAAGAGGTGAGGGAAGATTTGCTGAGGTTGAATGGTCTCAGGCTCTGGATGAGATCGCTTCAAAGCTTAGAGATATTATCAGCAGGTATGGAGCTAGATCTGTTGTTGTAACCAGGCATGATATTAGGATGTGGCTTCCTCTCTTCGGATATCTTCTTGGAACGCCTAATTTTGATATAGGTCATGAATCCACATGTCATGATGCTGGAACTGTTGCGAGGAGATGGGTTCTGGGTGCGGGAGGTCCTACATCTGTTGATCCTGATTATGAGAATTCTAGGTATCTTCTCTTCATAGGAAGAACTCCTGCAACTGCTTCTATGGGTGCTCTGAGTAGAGTTATGAAGAGTAGAGATCTGGGGTCTAAGATAGTTGTTGTAGATCCTAGGATGCCTGAGATAGGATATGCTAATAGCGAGTGGATCCCGATCATACCAGGTACTGATGCTGCATTCCTGTTATCAATGATGCATGTTATAATCTCAGAAAAACTCTACGACGAATCATTTCTAAAGAACTATACTAATGCACCATTTCTGATAAAACCTGATAAGAAACCTCTCACGGAAGCAGATCTAGTAGAGGGAGGAGATTCTAAGAAGTACATGATCTATGATAAGAATAGTAAGAGTTTTAAATCATACACCGAAAAAGGAGTAGATCCAGATCTAGAATATTCTGGAGAGGTAACTCTCAAAGACGGATCCAGAGTCTTCGTGAAGACAGCATTCATACTACTTAGAGAGAGAGCTTCAAAATACACTCCTGAAGAAGCTGAGAAGATAACAGGAGTACCAGCCGACACCATAAGGAGAATAGCAAGAGAATTCGCCACAGCCAGAGGTGTTGCCGACGACACATGGTATATGGCTAAAAACGGTAATGACATGGAGGTGGTAGCAGCAATATTGATTCTAAATGCTCTAGTAGGGAACATAGATAGAAGAGGAGGTCTTTGTTTTGCAGAATCAGCGAAACTTCCCGATGTATGCTGGGTTCAAGAGGGTTATGTGTTTACAACATTAGGTGTGAAGTTTGAGAGCGAGGCTTTGAAAGAGAAGAGAGTTGACAAGGTTCTCTATCCCGAGACAGTCTCAACCTTCGATGCTGTATTGGATGCTATACTCACTGAAAAACCCTATCCTATTAAGGCTCTCTTCGTTGTTGGGACTACCATATTCCAGAGAGATGTTAATCTAAATAAGGTTATGGATGCATTGAAGAAGCTGGAGCTTGTAGTAGTGATAGACTTCATAGCGCAGGATATAATGGATTGGGCTGATTATGTGCTGCCTTCGAGAATGTATCTCGAGAAAGAAGAGATATCAGTAGTTAAATGGACTCTCGATGCCGCGGTTCAGATGTCTACAGGACATGTAGAGCCTCCTAAAGGTGTTGATGCTAGAGATGAGCTCTGGATCCTCATGGAGATACTTAGAAGAATCTATCCTGAGAGAGCAGCATTAATAGGATATACTGAGGAATACTCGGATTATAGTAGGTTTAGCGAGTTCGAAGAGAAAATGAAGGACTCTCTAATCAAGGCTCTGGCAGCAAACTGGAATATCTCTCCAGATGATATTAGGAGAGAGCTTGAGAGTAAAGGCTATATGATTCTGAAGAAGAAGACATACGAGACAAGACCTTATAGAACAGCTCTAGCAACTCCTAGTGGTAGGGTTGAGATATACATGCTTAATGCTCTGAGATATAATCTAGATCCTCTGCCAGACTACTACCCACCACCAGCTTATACTCTTCCGAAAGCTCCCAACGAATTCTATCTCGTGAACGGGAAAGGTCCTCTAGTATCTGCTCAAGGAGCTCTAGCTTATCCGATGAAGTATGTTGGTGATAGAAGTGTTTGGATGAATCCTGAGGATGCTAAGAGACTAGGTATAAGAGATGGAGATCTTATAGAGCTTGAGGGTTTAGACAACGGCTATAAGATTGTTGCGAGAGTTAAGGTTACTAATAAAGTGAGGCAGGGAGTTCTCTACACCTATTCTTTCATGGGTCAGAGAACTTCTAGCATGATCAAGGCGTATGATGGCAGGTATAGTTTTCTCAGAGAAGGTGTTAATCCCAACTGGCTTGCTAAAGGATTTATAGCACCTATCATAGGTTCTGCAGCTACAAACTCTTCTGTGAGGGTGAGAAAGCTATGACCAGATATGCTCATCTCTGGGATGCTTCAAAATGTGTAGGATGTGCAGCATGTATAATAGAGTGCATCTCAGGAAATCATCCTGATATGATGGAGTCTGATAATAAGAGCTGGAATTGGGTTGCTTCTAATATAAGAAGAATAGAGGTAGAAGAATCTTTCAGAGCTAGAATTCTTCTTCTACAATGCCAGCATTGCGATGACCCTCCATGTGTTCACGCATGCCCTACGGGAGCCTCCTACATAGATAGATCTAATGGTCTTGTCAAGATAGATCCGGGGAAGTGTATAGGGTGTAGATACTGCGTTGTTGCATGCCCATATAATGCTAGATGGGTTCACCCTGTCACAGGTCTTCCTGAGAAGTGTATGGGTGAGACATGTCTCTACATTGTCGAGAAGCTCGGTGGAAAGCCTATATGTGTCTCTGTATGTCCTGCAGGAGCTAGAGACTTTGGAGACATAGATGATCCTAGTAGTAGCATCAGTCAGAGACTTCGTAGAAGTAGATTTGTTAGATTGCTAGAGTATAAAGGAACTGGTCCAAAGTTCTTCGTGGTGGTGGGATGATGCCTTCCGGAGAGCTTCTATCTGGAGTGCTCACTCAGACACAGGTTGCGGGATGGGAGTGGCTTATAGCAGTATTCCTATGGCTTGCAGGAATCTCAGGTATGGGATCTGTAGCATACTACTGGTATAGAAGAGCTTCGCTAGCATACACTCTTCTAATATCAATAGTTCTCGCACTAGTATTCGTTGTGGCAGATCTAACAAGACCTTGGAATGTCTTCAACGCTATAATAACAGCCATGCTCTCGGGAACGTATAACTGGAGTTCCTGGATGGCGTTAGGTATAGTACTTCTAGTAGTGCAGCTGATACTACTTCTAGCAATTTCTCTACATCATGCAGGTCTTGGAAGGATCAGAGGATTCAGCTGGATCTCTAGACTGGCTAGTTCAAATATATTCCTAGCCCTAGTAGGGTTCTCAGGATTCATGGTTACCATCTATAGCGGATTCCTAATATCGCAGGCTTCTGGAATAAGCCTCTGGAACACCGCTCTGATACCAGCTCTATGGATTGTGAGTGCTTCTGTGTGCTCGGTAGCATTGGTAGAGATATTCTCGATCTTTGACAGTTCTCGTGAACATGCTGAAGAGATGAAGAAGATTGGTGTGAGAATAGGACTTTCAATAGATCTATTCGAGCTATTCTTACTACTATCATTCATATATGTCTCTCTCACCTTCATAAGCCTAGGAGCCAGGCTCGGCGCTGAGATGATACTATATGGAGAGCTAGCTCCTATAACATGGATTGGAGTGATAGGTCTGGGCATTATATATCCAGCACTAGTCGGTGCCTACACAGTTATTTCTAAGAGATATGTGAAAGCTCTAATACTATCTGCAGCACTGCTAGCACTCATAGGAGCTCTTCTACTGAGATATGTGATACTAGCCGGAGGAGTCTACGAACCTCTATACATATAGATTTTTTAGGTTTCTAACAGTCTTCTTTTTAAACTTCTGATGAAGATTCTATTCTCAAAGAATCCTAGCTCTTGATCTCTTTAAGAGATCCCAGTTTTTCACCTAGGATTCTCAAAATCTCTGATTCTACAGTATTCAGATTAGAGATAGAGATTCTAGCCATGGCAGCTTTCGAATGACCTCCCCAGCTACCTCCTAATCTGCTGACAAGATCTCTTAAGAGGATCTCGTCAATACCTTTTTTATCACATAAAGAACCGCATCTTGAGATCACCCAGATCTCTTCTTTTCTCTCAGATATTATGAGAGATATATCACATCCAGCGCTCATGAGAAGACCTGCTGAAGCTCCTTCGTGAGCTCTTAATCTGCTTATGCATATTATAATTCCTTCTCTTGTCTCGAAGGCTTTAAGTCTCATCAAAGCTTTAATTCTCGCGATCTTCTCATCATATCTTAGATCTCTTTTGAGAAGTTTTAAAGATCTATGAAGACTACCTCCTTCTCTCATTATCTCTCTAACTATACTCTCGGTATCAACTCCCACGCTCTCTAGAAGATTCGTATCATATAGAATCGCTGAGAGAATTATATCTAGGATCTCTTGATCTCTTGGTAGAATCCCTCTAATGAGCAGAATCCTCGTTATTATCTCGGTTGTAGAAGAAGATCCAGGATCTAGTAAGTAGTAGAACCTCTCATTATCACTCCGCATATCCTCGCTAGTTATGTGATGATCTATTATGAAAATTCTTTTGAAAAGACTGCAATCAACACCACATCTCTCGCAAGACTGAGCATCTACTATGAATAAAACTCCTTCACCTGATATCTCTCTACACTCTCTCAGAATACCTCTGCTGGATGCTATCTCGAGAATTCTTCTAGCAAGACTATCAACTCCTCCTATGCTGAGGTAGCATATCTTATCTCCAGATAGGTTCTCTGAAATGCTTCTAAGAAGATATGAGAGAGCTACTGCTGAAGCTATGGAGTCTAGATCTGCGGATGGATGAGAGGTTATATATATTCTTATCTCTCCTCCTCTAAGTTCTCTCTCTATTTCTCTTAGAAAATCTTCTGATGATACTCTCTGCATCTCTATAACCTCTTTCTAGAGCTTCATCTATGAGTTTTAGAACTATCTCTCTCGAGATATCTTTCCTATGATAGATCTCGATATATGCTCTGAGCACAAGCTTCTCCCCGGCTTGTATAGATGTTTCTATGGCGTAGGCGTTTATAAGAGGTCTTAGAATACTTCTATCGATAGAAGTTCTTATACTTTCTTCGAAGACACTTATAATATCCTCAAGATCTTTCTCTGATAATATCTTCAGATCAAGATCTAGTACTATATCTTCTGAGAAAAATTCTCTATCCTCCACCTCTCCTCGCTGCTCCATAATACCTACCTATAATCTCATTGATCTTAGATTCGAGATTCTTGATCTCTGTGTTTAGAGAGGCCTCCTGCTTCTCGAGACTTTTAAGTCTGAGTTCTAGAAGATCTTTTTTATCGTTGAGATCCTTCTCAGCATCCTCCTTCGAAACCTTAACCAGAAGATGACCCGCAGCTTTGTAGACAGGAGCGTCTTGACTAACACTTTTTAAAACTTCAAGAGCTCTCTCAGCTTCTCTAAGCTGAGCTTGAACAACACTCTTCTCAGCAATAATCTGATTCAATTTGTTTCGAAGCTGTTGAAGTTTTAAAACATATTGCTGAAGCTCTGGAGGAAGTGTTTCAGCCATTCTAACGCCCTTGTAAATATCCGTGATGGAGATATATAAGCTCCTTCTCTTCTATGAGGATCATAATGTTTTTCAGCTTATCAGCTGATCTGTATGATCATCTCATCAATAAATCTGTTAAACTGATCTATATTTCCTAGATATGCTATGGCTGCAGAAGAATTATAATAAGGATCTCCTAGTCTTGAGAATAATGTCAGTACTCTTCCATCGTGATCCAGCATATACCCGTTCCAAGCCGGTTCATGACCTCTTACTATCGCTTTTAATCTTGTTTTCTCTAGAAATCTTCTAGTTATCCCCACACCCCAGAGATATCCTGCTCCTCTAGGATTTATAGTGTACTCGAGTTCTTCTTCACCTCTTAAAGGATCATTCCATAATATCTCTTCCAGAGTTCTACTATAGGGATCGTCTGCATCGAGAATACATGAGATATCTCTAGGACATTCATCTGTTGTAAACACTGGAATACCTCCATGTACGAAGAGAATAGATCCTTCTCTATATGCTGCGTAGGGCATTAGATCGAATATTTCTCTAGAGAGAGAATAGATCTTAGAACCCTCACTACTCCCATACCTGTATAAAAGGATCTGAGGAAAGTCATGGGGGTATGGTAGAAGATGTTCAGGTCCTTCATGATTTCCTCTTAAGATGATCACGTGATCTCTGTAGTAGATCTTTAGAAGAGATAATCCTATGAAAACCTCAACCTGTCTATAACCTCGATCCACATAATCTCCTAGAAAAACAACATAGCCTCTCTCATCAAGATGTCTTAGCAAATTGTATTCGTTCAAGATCTCTGCAAACGTATTAAAATCACCATGGAGATCTCCTACAGCATAGTATCTACCACCATCAAGTCTGACAAGTCCTTGAGGATTTTTCCTCGAGTTCTTCTCGCGAAGTAGAATCTCTCTAAATTCTTCTAATACTCTCGAGATCTCCTCATGAGATCTAACGATCCTGATAACCTCTTCTATAAAATCCGCTCCAGTCATTACCCTCCCTAGATATTCTATCTCTATGGATTGATATTATTTCACCTCAGCTTTCTTACTCTACTCTAATTCAAGATAGAGATTCAGTTCTCATGTAGATTTATACAGAGTGATCTTACCTTCTCATACTTGTTATCCTGCACCAGCTTCAGGATCCTTGTAATATTTTAAGAGGCTCAGTACAGCTCTCAAACCTTGTATACTCACGTGATTTGGAGTGGTTGCGTGGGTTGTTGAAGGAGTTAGTCTTAAGAGAATATCTCTTATAATAGCAGATTATAACAACTAAGGTGGGAGCTCGAATGGTTTCACATTCTCATGGTAGTGATCTCGGTAGAAAGCATGTGGTGTGGTGTATTAGAGAGAGATTTGAAAGATCTCAGCTTGACTATATAGATCTATACTATGCTCATGCACATGATCCAGGTATACCAGCTAGAAAACCTATACCAGTATTCCCAGATTTTATAGGATGGATCTATAATAGTAGTTCTCTGAAGATCTCCTAGAGGTGTTCGATAAATGCCTAGACCCTATGTTATAGTATTCACCACCGCTACTATTGATGGTAAGATTGCTTCTAGAACTAGGTTCAGTCAGCTGAGCTGTCCTGAGGATTTTAAGAGACTTCATGCGGCTAGGAAGGAGGCTGGAGCTGTTATGATTGGTGTTAACACTGCTAATATTGATGATCCTTCGCTACGGCTTAAGTATTTTGAGGGTGAGAATCCTGTGAGAATAGTGGTTGATGGAAGGCTTTCTATCAGAGAGGATCTCAGGCTTGTAAGAGATCTTATAGCTAGAACGATCATATTAACATCTGAGAAAGCTGATCCTGCCAAGATAGAGAGATTGAGATCTAGAGGTGTTGAGGTGTACGTGATAGAGTCTCAGAACCCTCCAAGAATAGATATGGAGAAAGCTCTTGAGAAACTATATGAGCTGGGGATTAGAAAAGTTCTGGTAGAAGGTGGCGGAGATCTTATATGGAGTCTTGTAAGTAGAGATCTTGTAGATGAGTTTAGAGTGACATACACAGGATATGTATTCGGCGGAAGAGATTCTGTATCTATAGTTGGTGGAGAGGGTTTTGCAACAACAGCTGAATCTCCAGAGTTTCATGTTGAGAGAGTTCTAATATGCTCCTGTGGTAGAGAGGTTCATATAATATTTAGAAGAAAATAAGTCTCAGATATAAAAGCTCTCCAGACTATTCAGAGAGGTGCTCTCTAATGGGTTTGAAATACGATGTTATAGTCATAGGAGGAGGACCTGGAGGGTATCCAGCTGCTATAAGAGCTTCACAACTTGGTAAGAGAGTTGCAATTGTTGAGGAGAGAAGAGGTTTTGGAGGTGAATGCACTCTCTTCGGATGTATACCTTCGAAGACTTTTATAAAATATGCTAATGTATTCTGGCATGCTAGGAATAGTGATTTCATACTAGGTAGAGAGAATGCTCAACCTGATTTTCCGAAGCTTATGGAGAAGGTTTCTCATATAGTCTCAAGCATTTCATCTGGTATAGAGCTTCTTCTGAAGAGCTATGGTGTAGAGATCCTTAGAGGGAGAGCTGTGATAGTTGACGAGCGTGTTGTAAGAGTTGAAGGTTTTGGAGATATTGAGAGTGAGAGGATTATAATAGCATCAGGTTCCGAACCTACGGCTCCGAAGAATATTTCTATAGATGGTGCTATCATTCTTGATAACAGATCTTTCTTTAGCTTGAGGAGGAAACCTTCTAGCATGATTGTTCTAGGCGGGGGGTATGTTGGTGTAGAGCTTTCAACTGCTATGGCTAAGCTTGGTGTGGAGATCTCAATCATCGAGATGATGCCTAACCTTCTGCCTGGAATGGATCTTGATGCTTCAAGAGCTATTGAGAGAAGACTTTCATCTCTTGGTGTGAGGATCTATAAGAATTGTGTTGTAAAAGATCTAAGGATGTCGGAAGCTGGAGTTGATGTAGAGCTATCATGTGGAGAGAGGATCTATGGAGAGAAGATGTTGGTTGCAACCGGTAGAAGACCTAGAGTAAGAGATCTAGGTGTTGAGAAGATCGGGGTTGAGATTGATGAGAGAGGTTTTATAAAGACCGATGATAGGCTTAGAACTTCTAATCCGAGGATTTACGCTTCAGGAGATGTTGCAGGACCTCCAATGCTTGCTCACAAAGCGTTCATCCAGGCGGTGGTTGCTGGAGAGAATGTATCAGGTCTTGATAGTGTTTATAGTAGGAGTGCTATACCTATGGTTGTCTTCTCAGATCCTGAGATAGCTCAGATTGGTATATCTGTTGAAGAAGCTAGATCTAGAGGTTTTAATCCTGTGTCTATCAGAATTCCTTTAGGAGGTGTTGCAAGAGCTTCTATAGAAGAGTCTGAAGACGGTTTTATAAAAATGATATATGATAATGATTCAAAGAAGATTCTAGGGTTTGTAATAGTTTCATCGAATGCTTCAGAGCTAGCTGGCGAGGCATCTCTAATTATAGAAAATGGAATGAGATTAGAAGATGTAGAGAAAGCTGTTCATCCTCATCCTACTATGTCTGAGGTGTTTAAAGAAGTTGTAGAGTACGCTCTTGGAAAGTCTACTCATTATATCATTAGAAAGAGGAGATAGATCCTTCTTCTAATATGCTTCAGAATTTTTAATCCAGGTGGTTTTCGTGGAGAAACTCTATATAGTGATTGCAGAAGCTTCTCTAGAGCTGGTTCCGGAAGAGATTCTTGGAGAAAGAGATATAATATCTTCGGCTAGGAGGAGAGGTGTTCCTCCCGAGAGAATGCTTCTCGACATATCATATCATTATCATTCTATGAGAAGACTTAGCAACTGGTTTAAGAGAGGAAGACCTGATCTAATACATACAACACTTCTAGTGATAGGTTCTTCTATCATCTGGAGAAGAGATCTCGCGAGAGTTGTTATAGAGACTAGACATGGTCTCGTGATCGTGAGAGAAGGTGTTAGAATCGTAAGACATTTCAATAGATTTGTAAGTCTTATGGAGCAGGTTCTTACAGAGGGTAAGGCTCCTCCTAATTCTGATCAGCCTCTTATATATCTTCTGAAGAGGGATCTCATAGATTTTATCAGAGAGCTAAACCCCGACCTTGGTGTTATAATGCATGAGAAGGGGTCTAGAGTTAGAATCAGAGATCTTGGGAGAATGATTTTATCAGCTAGAAGACCTTTAATCATTGTAGGAGGATTTCAGAGAGGAGATTTCTCAGAGAGAATACTCAAGCTGGAGTATCCTAAGATATCGATCTCAGAAGAAAATCTAGACACCTGGGCTGTCTTGTGTAAGATTCTATCATTCGTAGACGAAGCTCTAGAAGATTATTCTCCTCGGAAATGATATGAGAAGATTCATTTTAGTTCAGGTTTAGATCTTGATAAAAGACTTCTTCAGAATATTAATTGTTCTCAGGCTGTTTTCAGAACTGGGTGTTTCCACGTGATCTTCTAGGGATCTCTAATTTAAAAGTTTTAAAGATATTAGTTCTTAGATAGATAATTGAAGAAAGTTCAAACTGTGCTCAACGCTGATCAGGTTTTGCGTATGAGAGCTTCAGGGTCTGCTATGATGATGAGTGATAGTGTTAGAAAGATATATGGTGTTTTTGAAACTCCTACGTATATATTCAGAGGATATATACTTCCGAGGATTAGAGAGGTTCTCTACGATTATGTATGGGTTGATCTGTTTGCTGGTACTGGTAATTTGATTCTACCGATCCTAGAGAGTATTCCGATGAGAGAACGTCTAGAGTTTTTCGAGGAACGAATCTTTCTATATGATATCATGCCTGAGATGGTTGAGAAAGCTATTGAGAATGCTGTGAGAATGGGTATTCCTAGAAGACTTGCTGAGAGAAATATACAAGTTAGAGATACTCTGAAAAGCTATCCTAGAGAGGTTCTGGAGAAGGGTTTTCCTGTATACCATATTACGAATCCTCCTTATCTCTATATAGGCTATATAAGGAAGAATAGAGATTATCATGTCTGGCTTGATTATTTTAAGAATTCTAATGAAGGATATCAAGATCTTTATCAATTAGCTCTTGCAAATGATCTCAGGCATGGTATTAGGAGAATGGCTTATGTTATACCTACGAATTTCCTCTACGGAGCTTCAGTGTCTAATAAGATCAGAAGAGATCTTCTTCTATGGTATGAGATCAGAGAAGCTATAGTATTTGAGAAGAGGATCTTTGATTTCACAGGACAGCATGTTGGAGTATTCTTCTTCGAGAGGAAGGAACAGCCTTCTCATGATCTTCAGAAGTTTAAGTTGGTCAAGATCGGTAGAGAAGTTGTTGAGAGAGTTATAACGATCAAGCCTTCTAACATGTATAGAGCTGGTAGTGAGTTTTCGGAGTTTGTTGAGGGTTTCAGAGCGAGAAAACCTCTTAAGGTTAGTTTCTACCTCTTCCTCGAAGAGATCATGAGGAATCCTGGTAGTAATAAAGTGATTGTTGTTGATTCGAATAGATATGATAGGGTGAGAGGATATGCTAGAGAAGTGTTCTATGTTAATGATGAGCTTTTCAAGAGGATTAAGAGTAATATTCTCTTTGTGAAGACAATCGATGGAGTTAGAGAAGATGAGAAAGCCGGGATCTTCGTGATAAAAGAGGTTTTCAATGCTGATTGCATAGTGGTGTCTAGAAAACCCTATAGAACACATCCTATACATATATTCTTCCACCCGATGCTCTCGATAGAGGATCAGCTTCTGCTGAGAGATTATTTCAATCTAATGCTAAACTACTTCAGAGAAGTGACAGATAGCGGGTTCATGACAACATATAAGTACTCGGAAACTTCTTTCACGAGAAAATATCTTGGCTTAACTCAGGTTAGAAGACTTATTGAGACGTTTCCAATACTAGAACTAGATGAGAGGGGGAGAAATAGATTGAAAGAACTTATAGAGAGAAGAGATGTAAAAGGATTAATTGATACTCTAAAGAGCTTATCCACGTGATAAACAGAGATCTTGATCTTTAAAGGATTCAGTTCTTATAATCGTAGAATATGAATAGTTTCACTGTTTCTTCTCAATCTACTGCTACCTCTAGGAATAATTGATTTGAATCATATGTATACAGAAGATCTCTTTTTAAAACCTCAGAGACCTGTGACATATACTGGAGCTATGAGTAGATGTCTTCTATGTGGTTCTGATAGACTTGTCTCAGATTCTATAGGTGTCTGCGTAGAATGTCTTAGGAGAGATCCTGATAAAGCTCTTGCTATTGTTAGAAATCGTAGGATTAAGTGGAGGATCTCCGTAGACCTACCTCTCCACCCTCCAAGACATGATAAAGGTCTTAGATGTAGTGTATGTGTTAATGAGTGTGTTATTGGAGATGGTTTCAGAGGTTATTGTGGTGTTTGGATGAACTCTGGCGGTAGGATGAGAATGTTAGCAGGTTCTGGAAGAGTTCTAGCATACGCATACCTGGATCCTATTCCTACCAATTGTGTTGCCGCTCATATATGCCCTGGATCTACTGGTCTTGGCTATCCTGAGTATGCTTATACTCCTAAAGGTGAGTATGGTTATAGTAATCTAGCTGTGTTCATGGCGGGATGTTCTCTAGATTGTTTCTTCTGTCAGAATTGGGAGCATAAGACAGCTATCTCTGGTGGGAGGATTGATAGGAGTATTGTGAGAGAGATGAGTGTAGAAGAGCTTGTTGAGAGATCCTTGGATCCTAGGATTTCATGTGTATGTTATTTCGGAGGAGATCCTACCCCGAGCACTCCTATGCTTATACAAGCTTCTAGAGAGATTATTAGAAGAGCTCGCGAGAAGAATATGATTAAGAGAATATGCTGGGAGACTAATGGACTTGTAAACCCTCTTCTAATGAGAGAGATGGCTAGACTAAGTCTTGTTTCAGGAGGTATTGTTAAGATAGATTGGAAGGCTTGGACCCCCAGTGTTTATGAGGCTTTAACAGGAGTTGATGGGGAGAAGGCTTTGAAGAGACTTATGGAGAACGTGAGAGTAGTTCATGAGATCGGTAGGGAGAGAAGTTTGATCCCTCTTCTATTGGTGAGCATACTTCTAGTTCCAGGCTATGTAGATTCTGTGGAGGTGGATGGTGTGACAAGCTATATAGCAGAACTAGATCCGGAGACACCGGTTGTATTCCTAGCATTCCACCCAGATCATCTTATGAGAGACCTGCCACCAACAAGCTGGAAGCATATGAGAGAAGCTCTTAGAATAGCTGAGAAGAATGGTCTGAAGAAAATATATATAGGAAACATATGGCTTCTAGGAGATTACTACTAGCATCTCTACTGCTCATGCTTCTACTCCTGAGATCTGGGATGGCTCTAGATATTCTTCAGTCTCGGATTTGCCACAGGCTCGAATATTCTTGCTAGTGTGTAGAGTGAGAATGCTATAGCTCCTATGAAGAATCCCGGTGTGAGAAGCCACCATCCTATTCTCCAGGATCCTGTTATCATAGCTTGATTGAGTATTGATCCTAGCGTGAATATGTTTTGAGCTCCTACTCCTAAGAAGCTTAGAGTTGATTCAGCTAGTATGGCGTATACTACTACGTTTGCGAAATCAATCATTATTATGGGGAGTAATGCCGGTATTATGTATCTGATTATAATTCTCGTGTGAGATGCTCCCAAAGCTCTTGCACTCTCGATCATGGGTGTAGATGATATTGATATAACCTGGGATCTTATGATTCTCGCCGTGGTTCTCCATATGAGTAGTGATATTGCTAGCACCACTGTTTCCAGTCCAGGTCTTAGGATTAGCGCTAGAAGTATTGCGAATGGTTCGAGAGGTATTGAGTACATGAAGTTTATAATAGAGTTAAGAATAAGATCCGCTCTTCCTCTGAAATACCCTGCAACAATTCCTACGCCAGCTCCTATGAATAGAACTATTAGAGCTACTAGAAGAGCTATTGCAAGCGACATTCTAACTCCTATCATTATCTGCGCGAGAAGATCTCTCCCTAGATAATCTGTGCCTAGAGGATGTGAGAGCGAGGGTGGTTTTAACTGCATCGCGTATACTCCGTATGCTACTACATATAGATCCTCTTTAGAGCTGTAGAGCTTCATTGAGTTTCTTATATCAAAAGAATAGATCGAGTGAGATTCCTGATCAGGGTATATGATTATTATGCTACCTCCGCTACCTAGAACCGCTATACTATTTCTATAGCGTACAGCGCTCACAAGATCTTCTACAACTCCCGTGTTTATCATGCTAAAGTTTTCTAGATCCTTATCTGAATAAGCTATGAAGCCGAATCTACCTAGTATATAGATCCTGTCACTGCTACAGTAGACATATCTTATATCATCTGTGAATGGTCTTGAGATCACAAGTTCTCTTTTATAGAGATCATATGATGCAATCCATCCTTTCAGACCTCCTAGAATAACATATCTATCCCAGCATATCTCAGCAGTAGAAACGTTAATCCTCGGATTAATTTTCTCAATACTTCTACTACTTATATTGATCAGAGCTATCCCGCCTGTTTCTAATCTTAGAATTATGAGATCTCCTCCGGAGAAGAGTATTTGAGATTCTCTACTTATGCCTAGATTACCTGGGATCTCTAGATCTTCTCTCCATTCTCCTTGTAATGAGGAGATCCTTATCCTCCCTCCTATAATCTCTAGAAGAGCTATATCTCCATCTAGAGAGATCAAGCCTATGAAACTACTTGGATCAGCTCTCGCAATTTTCTCGGAAGCTCCTCTAGACAGATCTATCATATATATATCATACTTTGAATCTACTATGTAGAGAGTTTTATCACTATATAGAATGCTCTTCAACTCCTCAGGTTCTGAATAATAGATCTCTTTATAGGTTCTTTCATCTAATGATACGTTGTATACTCTGATCTGATAGGAGTAGATAGTCTGGTAAGGATCTACTCTATATATTAGAGGACCTGCTAAGCCGAAGATCGCTAGCGATAGAAGTATTATAAGACTTATCATACCTGCTCTATCCGATCTTATTACATTCATGAATTCTCTAATCCATGGACCATGAAATCTTTTTTCCATGGTATCTTCAACCTCTTCTAATCCTCGGATCCAGGTATGAGTATAGTATGTCTATGAAGCTGTTTATAAAGAGTATTGCAAGAGTCATTATAGCGAATATACCCTGAGCCAGGGGATAGTCTAGATTGTTAAATGCTATAACAATCTCTCTACCTATCCCAGGCCATGAGAATACTGTCTCGAATGCTACGGATCCTGCGAATGCGAAGCCTATGGATATCCCATATTGAGTGACTAGAGGTAGGATACTTGCTCTTGAAACCTCTCTGAGAATCTTCTTCTCACCGAATCCTACAGCTCTCATCGTGGTCACAAAATCCTCTCCTAAGACTGTTATCATCGAGGATCTCATTAGAAGTGCCGGGGATGTTGTTATGTATGCTGTGAGTACTGAGTAGGGTAGTATCCAGTGCCATAGGAAATCGAGACTTAAGATCTTCTCAAAGAAATTCGATGCATCGTAAGGAGGTGTTCTCATACCTCCTGAGGGTAGTATGCCCAGCCATACGGAGAATACTATTATAGAGATCAACCCAATCCAGAATAATGGGAATGAACTTAGAAGACTGAAGATTGTTATAAGAGATCTCTCTAGAAATCCTCCTCTTCTCCACGCCATGAGACTTCCTATGTATCTTGATATCATGAATGCTGTGACTACGGCTGGTATGAATAGTATTAGAGTATTGAGAAGTCTATCAAATATCACAGAAGATACCGGAGTTTTATAGTAGAATGAATACCCCATATCACCTCTTAAGAAGTTGATTATATAGAGAAGATACTGTTCGTAGAGAGGTTTATCTAGTCCAAAACTTCTTCTTATGATCTCTCTCTCCTCAGGTCCTAAACCTTCTCTCAAGTATATTACCGTGGGGTCGGGGAATGAGAGTCTGAATAGGAAGAATTGGAATGTGAGAACTGCGAGAAAAATTAATAATATCAAGCTTATCCTGCTTAGAATCTTCGTGATCAGTATTCTCCCACCTACGGATCTTCTTGTTTCTTTATTGTATAGTTCTCAGGATAGTATATTCTCCCACTCTCATCCCAAGCGAATCCTGCCTTGGCTAGAAGCTCTCTAGCTTTAGTAAGATTATACTCGTAGGTAGGCACATCAGGATTATGCCAGAAGGCATTGACAGGAGCTATTATATAGCCTTTCTCACCATATCCTCTTAAGATGACATTTATTATATAATCATATGGGACTGCGTATAGTAGTGCTTGTCTTACTTCTTTCAAATCGAATGGAGATCTTCTCACATTGAACATGAGATCTGCTGGTAGTGCAAAGCTTCTGGCTGTCACCACTGTTATGTAATTATATTTCTTAAGAAGATCTGCGTGAGAAGGTAGTAGTCCTACTGCTGTCATATCGATCTCTCTATTGATCAGAGCATTTACAATCCCATCTAGACTTCCGTATATTCTAATGATAAGTTTTGAAACCTTCATCGGAGGAACTGTGAAGTTTCCTATCACAATACCATTGTATGCGAAGTGTTCGGGAGCTGCTTCTAGAGATATATATTCTTTCTTAACCCATACAGGGTTTTTGAAGGGTCCGCTCCCTACTCTTAGAACTTTATCGAGTTGCTCTGGTGTGAGGGATCTAGGGTCTGTTATATTCTCCCACACATGTTTTGGGAGTATCGGTATCATGTAGAGTGTGTTTGTTAGGAATGTTGCATCAGGTTTTTTAAGTATGAATCTTATCGTGTAGTTGTCTAGCTTGATCACTTCTTGGATGTTGACATAGTATGGTCTGAAATAAGCGTACTGGATCTTCATATAGTAGTTGTATGTGAAGACAACATCATCAGCTGTTATAGGTGTTCCGTCATGAAATCTAGCATTGTTTCTAATTCTCACATCTACTACTGTGTTGTTAACCACGTTAATACTCTCAGCAAGCCATGGTATGATTCTTCCATCAGGTCCTAGTCTTACAAGACTGTCGTACACTAGCTTCAGTATATTCCATGAGAATATAAGTGTTGAGACTGCTGGATTCAGTATATCAGGCTCTGTGTTGGAGCCGTAGATCAGATCTTGTTTTTCTCCTTTCACGGGTGTTATGAAGTAAGGCTGCCATTCGTTGAATAGAGGAGCTCCAGGCATTTGAAATGGGTTCTCCCACTTCTGATTATTATATGCTGCGATTATGAATTGATGATAGAGGTTATATCTCGGTGCTTCTTCGAAGAATATTTGCTGGAGCTGGAATACTATTTCTCTTCTTTTGTTCAGATCCATAGTCTCTCTCTGAAGCTCGTATAATCTATCGTATTCCGGATTTGAATATCCCGTAGGATTATTAGCGCCGCTACCCTTGGTTCCTATCTCTCCTGTTGTTATAAGTCCTAAGAATAGATTCGGGTCTAGCCTGTCTACTCTCGCACCCCATCCGAATACGCATACATCGAAGTTCCACTCGTAGTAGCATGTTTTATCAACTTGAGAGCTTTCCATGCCTATAACCTCTACATCGAATCCTAGCTTCCTCCATTCACTGGCCATAGCCTGAACCGCAGCCCATCTAACGGGATCTTCTGCTTCCGTAGTTGTTATGATAGTGATCTTCTGAACAGGAATTCTAGCTCTAGTTGTCTCAGAGATCTGAGGCTTGCTGAGCATTATATTATAAAGATATAGAGATGCGATCCCTACCACTATCAAGACTAAGACTAAAGCTATCAAGCTTAATCTTCCCAAACCAATTCTCCAAACCAGATCTTGAGTCATTTAAGGTCTCCGCTCTTCATTTGAAAAACCATGTATAAGCTTTACTCGAATAATATTGAGATCCTAGAATAAAAATTATTCGATGTAAAGCAAGCATCAGAATATAATTCTATAGATCCTGATTAAATAATAATCATGATAGAGAAAACAAGATCCAGAAGCAGAGTAGAGAAGAACATGCCGCGGCCGGGATTTGAACCCGGGTCACGGGCTTTCCACGCATAGAGCTCGAAAGGCCCGCATACTTGACCGGGCTATACTACCGCGGCCCCTGAATAATATATCTCTATAGGATTTTAAGCATAAACAATAACTCTCACATTCACATCTCAATAAACATCTCTACAAACTAGATCTCTCTTCACAAGCAAAACCCTCGCTCTCTGCGGAAGCCGGCAACAGCTGAAACATTTTGGAGGCAGATGATTAGGAGAGCTTCTCCAAGCATCTAATGTATTCAAGAGAATACGCTCCGGCATGGAAGCTGTTATGCAGATGGCAAGTATTATTCTAATTTAACTTCGAGGAGCTTCTCTAGTTCTGCATGCGATCCTTCTTAGCATTTACTACAATTAGTAGCGTGCAGGGGTTCAGCTCTTATATAGAGATTATGTGTGGAGGCTAATAGATCCAGGAACAGATAAGTATACAGAGGTAGCAGCATTAAGAGGATCTGGAGGGTACTTTATAAGAGTTAAGAGAAAATCTAAGGATTGAAGCGCCGGTGCAGGCATGCTTACTACTTAGATCTAGTTCTCTACAAGCACTAGCCCAAATACTCGACCTCATGAGTAGGAAAGCTCTATAATAAATATTCTCAGATAACGCAAGAACCCACAGTATATATCTTAAGAGAAGCACCAGAAATAATACTAAGGAATTAGGTTTAATACGCAATAGTATGCTTCTTTCAGATCTTCGCTCATCGGCTTAGATCACTATCTAATCCTTAAGGATCGACGCATTCGAAGAGGTGATTTTAGAGGCTATGGTCTTAGGAATCTGTGTATATCCGAGAATGAGTATAAATTAAAAAGAATTCGTATAGAGGGTTTAAAATATGAAGAAAACTTTAAGAGGGTTCAGAGAAAAATTGGTAGGATAGTTTTTAAACCTGTAACTTGTTGAGGGGAAAGCTTATATACTTCTTTTCAACTGAAGCAATTGGTGTAAATTTTTGTGAGATTGCTTAGGGGAGTTTTGTATATATTATTTGCATTAATCATCATAGCGATCGTGATAGCATTCGTTATCTCCCCTATCTTCCAGGCCAATGATATAGGCACTTCCATGTTTAAGGCTGATCTGAGAGTTTTTTCGGAGAAGATTTCACTCTACTATGTAGAGTACTTACCACCGGGATTCATGAGACTTTTAAGGAGTGTAGGTCTTGATGAGGCTGTGAAGCAGCTGGACTTTGACAAGGTTAAGCTCGAGAGATCTCTGGTGTTTGTTCATTCAGAGAAGGTTGTGAAGAACTTGCCCATGTATACTGAGTTGTTAGTAAAGCTTTTAAGCACCTGCAAAAAATGTGCTGTAGCGTACTTGAACATGGATCCTAAGATAGGAGGATTTGAGGCTGTAGACTCGTATTCGGCTATTCTTAAAGCTCTAGGTTATATTGGAGTTGAACCTATTACTCCTCTCAACCCCGATCAGCCTATAAACAATGATAAGCTTGGAGTAGGGCTTATTCACCCAGTATTCAAAAATGCTGATATGATCGTGTTCACAGCTGATCCTCCTGGGTTAGTAGTTGTTGAAACTCTCAGCATTAAGGACTTTCACAGAGTACTTGGTGCTGTACTAGAATGGAGTGGGTTATTACCTGAGAACGAGATTCCACCTGAGGCGCGTATAACGCATCAGAGTATAATCTCAGGACCTACTAACATGGTGTTACTAGGGTACATAGGATGGATCACGAATTCAACCTATGGAAGAGTCTGCGGTGAGGAGACCGGTAGGCAGTACGTCTACACTGGATATTATTATGGCAATGTCACAGCTGCAACCGGAGTTTTGTATCATGTGTGGTATGTATACACATTGCATGCAGGTGTAGGATTTAGAACAACATGTTTCTGGCTATCTTTCAACCATTATCCTAAGTTCTTTGAAACAACCATACACTGGCGAACTGATACATGGCCTGGTCAGGTTCTAGATGACTGGCAACCTAAGAACGTAGGTTCAGCTCGTACAATACAATACTCGATGACAGCTAGTGGAGGTATGCAGGTATCTGTATCCTACAGCACAGGCTTTATCGAGCCTTATGCTCCATACTTCGTTGTAATGGATTACACAGACCCTGGCATGGGTAGGGTTAGGATAAGACACCAGGTTGAGATAGGTGGTTTTAGTGAAAGCAGTTTAAACAATGTAGTGTTTGCTGTAGAGCCAAGCTCCTTCGGATTCCTTGATCCAAATAAACCAGGCGGGGTCATGCCAATGATAATATACCAATCATTCTACATGGAGCTGAACACGAGAGACAGTATAAATATCATGTTCCAGGTAAGTCTTCGGAATACAGGCTACAGCTGGTGGTCTTCATCCTAAGCATGCTACTACTCCACATGAATCTTGCACCCACGCGAGTTCATGAGTAACCGTTGAAACCAGCAACATAAGCCTGCATAGCTCCTATGAACACTAAATCAGGAGGAAACAAATATAGACACCTCAATCTTTAAAAACGCTCCAGAATAATTTTATAAGGGCCGGGGTCGCCTAGCCTGGTAGGGCGCCGGCCTGCTAAGCCGGTGGGGGAAACCCCGCGCGGGTTCAAATCCCGCCCCCGGCGC
>JAVZPJ010000014.1:0-8947 GCA_038881635.1 Sulfolobales archaeon
AACCCATTGATCTGAGAGTGAGTGGGATACCTCTCATCAGATTTTTCAAAGAATATCTCATCCTACCATCCTATACCCTATAAGCTGTCATCTTATAAAAACTAAGGAACAGGTAGAGTATGAGCTCTCTAAACGAGATCCCAAGCTGATAATGAGAAGACCATTAGAAATGAGCTGGCCTTCTAGCGAAGGAAGTATGCGGGGGGTGGGATTTGAACCCACGCAGGCCTACGCCATCGGGTCCTGAGCCCGACCCCTTTGACCTGGCTCGGGCACCCCCGCCCAATATCTATCTATTTTAAGAACTTATAGTCTTTGTTCTCTGATGTCTTCTCTTATGTTATCTTGTCTGAGGTCTTGATGCTTGGATATGTGTTTAGGGTTTTAGAGAGGATCGGGGGTGGTTGGGCAACTGTTTATGTTTGATCCTCTTTATATGCATGTTCTTTTGAGTGGTTTTAGCTCTAGTTCGCTTATGTAGTATTCTAGGTTGTTCATGAGATCTCTGAAGCGTGTTATGGGGGTTACTAGAACGTTTTCACCGATCTTTCTAGATGAGATTTCCTTCAGAGTTACTATCATAGGGATTACTAGGTGTTCTCCTTTTAATCTTGGATTTATTCTTAGAATGTATATGCATCTCTGGAATAATCTGTTGATTCTCTCTATAAGGTTTTCAGCTACTTCTGCTAGTATACTTTCTCTACTTCTTCTCCAATGCTTGCAGTCTATAACGAGTAGTATTCTTCTCTGGAGATCCACTCCTATGATGTCGATCTCAAAACCTCTAGGTGGTGGAGCTCTCAGGTTTCTTATGACATCAAAACCATATTTTCTGAGAAGCTCTTGTACAAATCCTTCGAAATCGCTCCAGCTGAGATAATCGCTCACTCTCTCGGCATCTCCTCCTAGTTCTATGTATTTCATAGCTAGATCTAGTCTTCTCAGATTTTCCTCGGAGAGGATTATATTGTTCTTCTCAAGAATATTGATAAGATGATTCTTGGGAATACTATATCTTCTAGATACTATGTCCAAGCCTTCTAATCCGTGTACGAGTATGCTGAGTATAGCTTCTCTAGCTAGCGTCTGTTCTCTCATACTCTCTACATTACATACTTATCTATCTAATAAAAGATCGTGGGATCTGTTAAAAATATAATCTACATGGATAGCAATAATATTATTGGGGGGATAGGATTATGAGTTATAGACGTAGGAGAAGCATATTTGATATATTTGATGAGTTTTTCAGAGAGATAGAAGAGGAAATGAATGAGTTTATAAGAAAATGGGAGAGTTTCGATATCGAGAGAGAGCTTCCTAAAGATGTTAAGAAGAAGAGCTACTACTACGGCTTCAGAATAACTATAGGACCTGACGGTGTTCCCAGGGTTGAGACCTTTGGAAATAGAAGACCTATGATTATTGAGGAGGGCAGACCTAGAAGAATTTTATCTGAAGAGATAGAGCCTTTAGTTGATGTGTATGAAGAAGATGATATGATATCTGTGGTTGCAGAGATACCAGGTGTTGAGAAGGATAAGATCAAGGTAAGAGTTGAAGGTAGAAAGCTTTATATTGAGGCTAGTAATGGTAAGAAGTATTATAAGGAGGTAGATCTCCCAGCTGATGTGGATGCTAGCAGTGCTAAGGCTACGTATAAGAATGGTGTTCTAGAGATTAAGCTTAAGAAGACTAAAGGTAGAAAAGGAGAAGAGATTAAAGTAGAGTGATTCGTAGTATTATTGGAAAAATCATTTTTTAAGTGCTCTAACCATTTCCTCAATAACTTTCGAAGGATCTTCTGCAACCATTATTGCGGAGGCTACGAGAACACCCTCAGATCCTAGCTCAACAGCTTTTCTAACATCTTCATAACTTGTAATCCCAGCTCCTGCTAGTACTCTCACGCTTCTATCAATACTTTTAACAGCTTCAACACCTTCTGTTATAACCTCGGGTCTGACCTTAGACACAGCTTTTCCAGTTCCTATAAGTTCTGGAGGTTCTAGAGCTATTGCATCAGGCTTTAGAACAGCTATCAATCTAGCTATCTGTGTATCTTCTGCGCATACCAGGGTTTCAAGACCTATTCTCCTGCTCATCTCGATAACCTTAGCCACATGCCTGAGATCTACTTTCTTCTCGCTGTGATTCACCATAACTCCTCTAACACCTATATCTTTCAAGGCTTCGAGAGGTATGCTTCCGGTGTTAGCTCCATAACCTAGTGGGTCTGCGTGTTGCGCGTATATGGGGAGTCCTATGCTGAGAAGACTTCTTATCTCTGTAAAAGGTGGTATTATTATTACTTCTACATCATACTTCTCACTAGCTTTTTTAGCAGCTTCAGCAATTTTTATCCCGCTAGCTCCATACCCCTGCTTATAATTCTTATAATTTATTGCTAGAACAGGTGTTCTCAATTGCTTCTCCTCTGGATCTTCTATAGAGTTAATCGTGATGAGATAGAAGCTCTGATCTAACCTTAGGCTGTGCTGCTTTTCTCTCTCCGGTTTCTACAAATCTATTCTTAAGCTTCTCAAGTACTTGAGGTAGTGTTGTATACTCCATCTCTTCAGGACCTAGTCTATGTGGCATGAAAGGTCCGTGTCTTCTCATGTAATCTGTTATCATTAGAGCAAGTCTTCTTACCTCATCCCATGCAATGTCGTCGAATAGATCTGCAGGTCCTATAAGTCTTCCATTCTTAACATTAAAGCCTAGTGCAGCAACTCTGGGAGGTCCGTCGAATCTTGTCATCTTAGCATGTCTAAGTCCTACAGGCATTAGAGGTCCGTGATGACTTCCTCTCATCCATCCTGCCACAAGATGTGGGTGTGCGAATGCTTCTAGAACTTCACCTACGGCTGGGAAACCGCTCTGGGTTCTTACTATTGCAACGGGATCGTCTTTTCCTACATATTGTCCTGCTATTAGATTCAATCTCTCAACACTTACTACAGCAGCTATCTCGTTATCACTCTTTCTATAAATTCTTCTCACAATGAATCTTCCGGGAGTTCCTATTAATGCTAGTAAGTCGTATATCTCTTCAGGTGCGTTGAATGTGACTTCTCTGCCTTCGTAGACGTCGAATACCACGAATTTAAAGCCTTCGTGAAGTCTTGGATCTATTACAAGACCTGCTGTTGTAAATGGATCTGCGAAGATCCTGTACATAGGTAGGTTGAAAGCTCCTGGCTCTGTTTTATCAGCCATGAATACTATGAAGGGTTCTGCAGGTCTTTCATAGAATTCCATTTCAGCAACTCCAGGACCCATTCCTCTCACATTACCGCTAAAAGCATCGCTAAGAAGATCCTGTCCTGCGGCGTATAGTCCTAGCTCTTTAGCAACTTTTGTAGCTTCTTTAAAAGCATTCCAAGCAAGTTCGTGGATCTCGCTATTGTCAACTCCTTTCCTGTGAGACATTATCAGCTGGAGGTCGTCTCCAACGTTTGTAACGTAGTAGTCTATTATAACACCCTTCATCTTAGCCTCGGCGAGAACTCTTGATGCTACGGCTATTGTATCTGGATGAACAACATGGTGTCCGGCTAAAGATCCTATGTCTGCTTTTATAACTGATATAGTTGTTTTAATCTTCTCTCCGGCTGACATTAGAACCACCAATGGTAACCTAGTCTTAGAAGGCTAATAAAAACATTAATACAATAGTATATCTATGCAGATCATGTTATTCCAGATAGAAATCGGCAGATCTTTGATATAACCCGATTAAACCCTGTACTACTGTTTACTCTCTTCTTTCTCCTCGATTTCTTTAATAACCTCCTGGATGAGTCTTTTCAGCTCTTTATCTTCAACAGATCTACCTGCTAGAGATGGTTTTGCAGCAGGTTTCTTCTGAGCGATCCTGTATATGCTGTCGAGAAGCTGATCTTCGTAGGGTACGCCTATGAACTCAACTCTCTCATTAATAGCTATAGTAGGTACTGAGCTGACTGCATACTTCTCAGCTATGTCCATATTCTCATAAGCTTCCACTACTATTGAAGTGATATTCTTCTTACCGGCTTTATATGATTCGAATGCTACCATGTTAGCTAGTAGAACTGCGTAGGGGCAGTAAGGACATGAAGGAGTTACAATGGTTTCTATAACTGCTGAGGAGTTGAAGTTCTTTATCTTCTCTATAGTACTACCTTCGAGACCGCTATCTCCCTGGCTGATCCTTATTATAGTCTCTACAAATGCTCTGATCTCTTCACCAGCAGGGATTCCATAGTATCTGATAGAGCCTTCTAGAAGATGTATCGTAGGATATCTATTGATTCTTAGCTTCTTTATGATGTCATCATTCACGCCTTTCCTATAGATCTCTACCTTGAAAAGATTTCTACCATCTCTACTAGGAGATTCCTCGGATATTGTTCTAAGCATTGATATAGTAGCTTCACACCATTCACATTCATCGCTTACAAAAAGCTCTGCTTTTACAAGATCTTTCATGTCTGTAAGAGCTTCTCTAAGAGCAATTCTTTCTTCTTCGTCGAAATCTACTTTAAATCCGTACACAGACAGCACCTTATTATAATGAGGTTGAAAACAAGTTATAAGCTTTCACAGTATCTTGTGATTTAATAGATAAGGCTCGGCTCTTCTGAGGGTTTATAATGCTTTTTATATTCTCATTCTACTTCCTAAGCTGGTCTCGGGATCGTGCTACCATGCTAGGATTCTAATATAGATCTCTGTAGAATTCCAGGAGATCCGGAGCTATCTCTGCTATTGTCATGAAATCCTCTGGTGTTGTGTATGTGAATGGTATCACATCTTTTATCGATGGAAGACCTGAAAGGATCATTATAAGTCTATAGAGTCCTATGCCAACACCTCCTGTTGGTGGCAGGCTGTATTCTAGTGCTCTTATAAAATCTTTATCCATCGGATGAGATTCCATATCTTCTCTTCCAACTTTCTTTCTAAGCTCTTCTTCTTCTTTGAATGCCATATACTGTATGAGTGGATTGTTCAGCTCTGAATATCCGTTAGCTATCTCCATACCCGCTATATAGAGCTCGAATCTCTCAGCGTATTGTGGGTTCTCTCTATAAGGTCTTGCTAGAGGTGATATGTCTCTGGGGAATAATGTTATGAATGTGGGGTTTCTAAGGTTTTTCTCAGCTGTTTTCTCAAAGATCTTTTCTAGAATCTTTCCTTTTCTAGGATCTGATATCTCTATCTCGAGTTCTCTAGCTGTTCTAAGGATCTCTTCATATGATAATCCTCTTACTTTAACTCCAGCTGATTCTATGGCGTCTTCGAGAGAGATCCTCTTCCAAGGTCTTGAGAAGTCTATAACCTCTCTATCTCCTCCTTCTCTTGTGATCTCTAGCTTGTAATCTCCGTATACTTCTTTAATAGATTCAGCTATAAGTTCCTCGGTTAGGTTCATCATATCCTCCCAGTCTCCGAATGCCATGTATGCTTCGAGTTGTATGAACTCGGGGTAGTGTGTTGTATCTATATCTTCATTTCTAAAGCATACTGCTATTTCGTAGACTCTGTGTATTCCTGCGACCACAAGTCTTTTAAGATAGGTTTCTGGAGCTATGCTTAGATAAGCATCTCTATTGAGAGCGTTGATTCTTGTTATGAAAGGTTTTGCTATGGCTCCGCCGTATATGGGCTGGAGTTTCGGTGTGTGAACTTCTATGAAGCCTTTTGAATCAAGTATTCTTCTCATGTTCATCTCGATTCTATAGAGATCTATGATAGCTTTTCTAACTCTCGTGTTAAGCAGTATGTCTAGATATCTCTCTCTATATCTCTGCTCAGGATCTTTGATTCCGAACTCGTGGAATGGTATGGGTCTCCACGTGATTGAGAGGATCTCTATCTCCTCAGCTTGTACTGATATCTCTCCAGCTCTGGTTCTTATGATCCTACCTTTAGCTCCTATGAAATCTCCTTTATCAATTAGATCTATTATCTCTCTATCATTTTCTCTCAGAAGATCTTTTCTAATAACAATCTGGATTCTCCCCGTATGATCGTGGAGGTCTATGAAGATTATCTTTCCATGTCTTCTAATATGCCAGATCCTTCCAGCTACTGAGAGTATATCTCCGCTCTCCTCACCGGGTTTTAGATGTGAGTATCTCTCTTTAATCTCCATAGCTGTTGATGTGGCGTGGTATTTGTAAGCTCTTCTATAGGGATCTCTGTTAAGCTCTTTGAGTCTGAGGATCTTTCTTCTCAGCTCGTTAATCCAGGTTTCTGAGCTCAATGTGTTCCTCCTAATCAATGATTATTAGGTTGAAGGATTTAATATGTTACCAGGGCTTTCATCTATTAAAGCTGTGGATGTTAAGAAGATCAAGGAAGAGATTAGAGAGCAGATCTGGATAACATTAGATGCGAGAGGTGTGGCTAGATTTCCGAAACCTATATTTAATAGGATTCCTAACTTCATAGGAGCTACCACGTCTGCTGTGATCCTATCTCTAGCGGATTTCTTTGAGAGGTCTAGAGTTGTTGAGGTAGGTCCTGACACTCCTCAGTCTTATGTTAGGAGAATTGTTCTTGAGAAAGGTAAGATTCTTGTGGTTCCATCTCCAAGACTTCAGCATGGTTTTATTCTCATAGATCCTGCTAGGTATTCTAGGTCTGAGTATGGTTCTCTGGTTAGTATCAGGAGTTTTATGGAGAAGGGTGAGAAAGTTGATCCTTGGGATCTTCCTAAAATAGATCTTTTTGTAGTAGGGTCTGTAGCTGTGAATTTTAAAGGTGCTAGAGTTGGTAAGGGAGGAGGTTTTTCGGATCTTGAGTATGCTATATTGAGAGAGTTTAATAAGGTTTCGGAGGATACTCCTGTTGTGACTAATGTTCACGAGCTTCAGATAGTAGATATGGAGATACCTATGGAAAAACATGATCTGCCTGTTGATTTCATTGTATCTCAGTCAAGGATTTATAAGACTAAGAGGGTTTATAGAAAGCCTGAGGGTATATACTGGGATCAGCTGAAGATCTCTGAGGAGTTTAGAGATTTTATTGAGAAGATTAGAAGGTATCTAAGGAGGTAACATGAAGATCTATATAGAAGATCTTGAGAAGGCTAGGAGTATAATAAGATCTAGAGATGTGGTTATAGGAGTTGTAGGGCTTGGTAGAGTAGGGCTTGTTGTAGCATCAGCATTTCTATCTAAAGGTTTTAAAGTAGTGGGATTTGATAGAGATCTTGAGAGGATCTATGATGAGCTTAGATTAGGAGGTCATGTTCTGCATCCTGAGAAGAAGGTTAGAGAGATTATAATCAGATCTTATTATGATGGTTTGTTTTCTCTTGCAGAACTTGGTAGAGAGTATGCTGAGAATGTTGATGTGTTTATAGTTATAGTTCCGGTACCTCTCTCCGAGGGTTTTGCAGATCTTAGATTTATTGAGGATGCTTCTAGGAGGATAGGTTCTGTGATGGGTAGAGGTAGTATTGTTATTGTAGAGAGTTCTGTGCCTCCGGGGACTACGAGAGGTTTTGTTAAGAATGTTCTTGAGGAGAGTTCTGGTCTTAGAGCTGGTCGGGATTTTGGTCTTGCTTATAGTCCTGAGAGAGTTTCTATAGGTAGGGCTTTTGATGATCTCGTGTTTAACTATCCGAAGATTGTTGCTGGGTATGATCTTTTATCTCTAGAGATTGTCTCGGAATTATATTCGGAGATCAGCTTGAGAGGGGTTCTCAAGGCTAGTTCTCTTGAGGTTGCGGAGTTGGCGAAGCTTTTCGAGGGGGTTTATAGAGATGTGAATATTGCTCTGGCTAATTCTCTTGCGGAGATTTCAAGATTGTTTGGTGTTGATTTTTGGGAGGTTAGGGAGTTGGCGAATTCGCAGCCTTATTCTAATATTCATGCTCCGGGTACTGGTGTTGGTGGTGTGTGTCTTCCTTATTATCCTTACTTTGTTCTAGGATCTTTGAAGAATTTGGGTGGGGATTGCTGGTGTGCTGAGATTATAAGGCTTTCTAGGTCTATTAATGAGTTTCAGCCTGTGAGAGTTGTTGATATGATTGTTGAGGGTTTGAATGAGCTGGGTTTTAAAGAATCTGATGATCTGAAGATTTCTATTCTGGGTTTGAGTTATAGAGGTGATATTCCTGATTCTAGAGAGTCTCCTACGTATAGGATTGTTAGAGAGTTTATTTCTAGAGGTTTTAGAAGTATTTATGTTCATGATCCATTTATAGAGAGAGATTTATTGCTTGAGGGTTTGGGAGTTGTTTTATCATCAGATCTAGGGTTTGTTTTGAGAGGTTCTAATATAGTGCTGGTATCCACGGATCATAGTATTTATAGAGGTTTTACAACGGATGATATAGTAAGGATCTCGGGTTCTAGATCTATACTTATATTCGATGGTAGAAATGTGATCAAGCTTGGAGAAGGTGTGAGAGATCAAGAGGTTAGATGTTTATATGGAGGGGTTGGGAAGACCTGGGTTAAATGCTAGATCTGAGAGCTCTAGTAAGATCTCTAGAGAAGATCTATGCGGGTTTTCCGAGGAATGCAGAGATCTATGCGGAGATCTCGAGAGAGAATGTAGTGAGATCCTAGAAATACTAGAAAACCCCGAGAGAAGAACTATAAACAGATGTGAGAGCTGCATACTTAGAGAATACCTAGAAGAGAAAGGATTCGAAGCAATGTACTATAAGCATGATGATAGAGAGATAATGTTTGCAAAAATAGAGAGAGTACTAGCAGAACTCAGAGAAGATGGAGGAGAGATAATCCCTCTAGAAAGCCTAAGAGAATACCTAGAAGATCTAGAAAACTTCTCAATATACCCAAGCGAGGTAGCAGAAAGAATAAGAAAATGGATAGAAACAGAATAGATAGAGGGCCCGTCGCCCAGCCAGGATAGGGCGCCGGCCTCCGGAGCCGGAGGACCCGGGTTCAAATCCCGGCGGGCCCGTGATCAT
>JAVZPJ010000014.1:9525-15161 GCA_038881635.1 Sulfolobales archaeon
TCTATTTAGGTTTCATCATGGGTTTTACTTCTCATGTTTGTTTGATTTACTCTCAAGCTGGCTTCTATAGAAAGATCTGTTTCCTGTTAGAAAATAGCTGACTGAAGCGGATATGACGGTGGGGATTATATAGCTGGGACCCATGGTTTCGGAGACTAGAGCTATGCTTGTTAAGAGAGTCTTGTTTGTTGCAGCCATTACTGCAGCCATTGATGACATTATGTAGAGAGGGGTTGGTTGGAGGTTGAGGATTGTTGCGTAAATGAGTCCGAGTACTCCTCCGACGTAGAGTGATGGGATGAATAATCCTCCGCTTCCTCCGAGGTTTAGTGTTATGCTTGTGGTTATGATTTTTAGGATTAAGAGTGCGATTAGATTGGTCAGAGCTATTTTTCCTGGTTCTGTTAGCGTGATTTTATGAATGAGATCGTAGCCTAGCCCTAGTGTTTCGGGGTAGAATAAGCCTATGATGCCGAGGATTAGGCCGGCGCATGTTGTTGTGAGTATCGTTGGAATTCTTCTGGTAGCTTGTTTGCTTATGATGTTTATTGTCTCATAGGTTTTCATGAATGCTAGGGCGGTTATTGCTGCTAGGATTCCTAGGAGAACTGCTTGTATGAGGGTGGTGAGAGTTGGTTTTGCGAATACTGGATTTGGAAAGATTGTTTCTGTTCCAAGGATTATAACGGATGTGAAGTAGGCGGAGACGGAGGCGATAGATGCTGGGATGAAGGCTTCGGTTTCAATATCTTTCTTGTAGGGTATTTCGAGGGCGAGTAGTATTCCTGTTAAGGGGGCTTTAAAGATTGCTGAAAATCCTGCTGCAGCTCCTGAGAGAAGTAGTATTTTCACAGTTTTTTGATCTAGTTTCAGCCTTCTAGTTATAAACGAAGAAAGTCCTCCGCCTAGTAAGAGACTTGGTCCTTCTAATCCAGCACTTCCACCGAAACCTATGGTTATAGCGGAGGCTAGAGTCTTGCTCAGTGTATCTCTCAAGCTGATATAGCCGTTTCTGAAGTGATATCCTTCGATTAGAAATTCTGTTCCGCAACCGCTTTCTTTTTTCTCTGCTAGTAATCTTACTACTAGATATCCTCCGAGGAGGGCGATAACTGTTGAGGCTAGGATAAGCAAGGAATTCCAGCTCGTAATAATAAGCGATAGATGGTGGAGCAGCTCGTAGATGTAAACTAGGAGAGATACGGCTAAACCTATTATTATACCTAGGATTAAAGGTAGCAGCCAAAACCCTGCTGTTCTAAAGAATCTTTCACTACGTACCTCTCTAAACCTCCCCCCGATCGTGATTAACCACTCAACCATCTTATCATAGATTAAACCGGCATACCCTCTCTCCTCACGCTGAATAAAAATTCCAACCCTCTCACCCACAGACCTAGAGAATAAAGTATCAACCTTTCCAACACGCCGCCGCAAGCCTCTTATAATCTTCAGAACGAGCAGATAAACATAAGCCACTCGACCCTTAATCACACGCATCCCACTCCACCAGAACTCTATATACAACCAAAAGACTTTCCTTTCAGTCTTTTCTTATTGCTTCGGAGATGTTCAAGGAGAAACCGACCCCCAGTGTCTACAACTTCCTAGATGCTTTCAGTCTTTTCTTATTGCTTCCCACACCTCATCAAAACCACCATAGCCACTGCTAAATCTATCTACTGACCTTTCAGTCTTTTCTTATTGCTTCGGCAAAGAGCTTAGAAATGTGTATATCGGCAACGGATCTAGCTTTGGTGACTTTCAGTCTTTTCTTATTGCTTCTCCCCATTTTCTCTCACTCTCCAATTTTTTATTTGTTAAAGGGGTTAATACTTTCAGTCTTTTCTTATTGCTTCAGACTGAAAGATCCACATACTCATCATAGATGATGTTGTAGGCATCTAATCACTTTCTTCAGATAGATACCACATGCTTTCAGTCTTTTCTTATTGCTTCGCTAAAAGAGTTGAAATATAGATACAGATTCAAGAGAATAGATGATGTGATAGACTTTCAGTCTTTTCTTATTGCTTCAGAATGAGATATATGTTAGAGTGAGAAAGAAAAAGAGAGAGGAATATACTTTCAGTCTTTTCTTATTGCTTCGCCGCGATATCCACTTTAAGGTTTCCAACGGATTGAGCTTTTATGTCCACCTTTCAGTCTTTTCTTATTGCTTCGTTTCACTAGTTTTGTAGCACTAAGCGGGGATACTCTAGCCTTAGCTCTTTCAGTCTTTTCTTATTGCTTCAGACTGACAGATACTGGGTTATTGAGAGGATCGGTACAAACGTTAACGACTTTCAGTCTTTTCTTATTGCTTCGCGGAAAGCTTCCACGAGTACACTATAAGGGTTCTAGAGTTCATCAACAACTTTCAGTCTTTTCTTATTGCTTCTGTTATAACTACTTTCACTTGCATCACCTCACGATCCTGAACTTTCTTTCTTTCAGTCTTTTCTTATTGCTTCCCAAGAGAAGCCTCAGCAATCACACCAGCAATCAAGCTAGCGAGAACACTTTCAGTCTTTTCTTATTGCTTCTCAATGGGACTCACTATATTGATGTGTCTGGCTCTGGTTTTCATGCTCTCTTTCAGTCTTTTCTTATTGCTTCGCTGTTAGAGTAACACTGCTCACTCCTACGAATGTCCCGCTGCCAAGACTTTCAGTCTTTTCTTATTGCTTCAAAGCTTGAGCGTCATCTTACCACCAACCCGCCTGAGCTGAAACGCCAACTTTCAGTCTTTTCTTATTGCTTCACTTGGGGAAAGGGGAAATATAAGTCTTTTGGGGGGTAGTCTGTGTTTTTCCTTTCAGTCTTTTCTTATTGCTTCGGGATCAACTGGGATGTGAGTGAGAGCATCAGCGTTTCAGCAGGTGTGGGGCACTTTCAGTCTTTTCTTATTGCTTCTCCTCTAGGCTACTCAACTACTTTCACATCCAGTTTCTCAGGCTGTGACTTTCAGTCTTTTCTTATTGCTTCGATTCATCTTCAAGTTTAAGGATCTGAGAACAGAGAATTTCCTCATCAACTTTCAGTCTTTTCTTATTGCTTCGTTTAGGATCGGGAGGTGGTGTAGATGAAAGTAGTTATAACAAGACTCTTTCAGTCTTTTCTTATTGCTTCGATAAAGCCTTCTGAAGATCTTTCGGAGCCGATGACACAGCAGATAGAACCTTTCAGTCTTTTCTTATTGCTTCGCTAAAGGCGGTAGAGTCATTTTAGCTATATTACTGTAGTAAGCTCTTTTCTTTCAGTCTTTTCTTATTGCTTCAGATCAGAATCATCCTAAACAACGGAGTGGTAGAAGGAACCCTCGAGAACTTTCAGTCTTTTCTTATTGCTTCATAGATCCAATAGCAGAGTTGATCGCCGTAGATGAAGGAGAACACTTTAAGGCTTTCAGTCTTTTCTTATTGCTTCCTGTGATGGTATTCTGCTTGGAGGTTTTTAAATTTTTTCGCTTAGTCTTCGGAAAATAATAGTTTACGCGGAGGAATCGGATGTTGGTATTGTTATTATTATGTGTCCGAAGCCTGTTGCTCTTGATGTTCCGATTCCGAGTGTGAGGGTTGTTGCTAGTGTTTCTTCGAGTAGTGTTTGGGTGTTTGTGCCTTTGGCTGTGTAGAGGTCTTGGTAGTGTTTGTTGAGGTATAGGTTTATGTAGCCTATTAGAGCTGGTATGGGTTTTTTATCTTCGCTGTATCTTATCTTGATCACCTTAGCTGTTCTGTGGATCGAGTATGGTTCGTTGAGTATTCTGTGGAGGCTTATCAGGGTTTTTATGAGAAGTCTCCATCTGAGTCTGCCCATGAGATAGAGGTTTATGTAGACTGGTGTAGAGAATATATTTATCGGTGTAGGGGTTAGAGACTTGTGCTTTCCAGATCTAAAGGGGTCTTTCAACAGTGTTGGAGATGAGAAGATCACTCTCATCTTACCCGATCTCGCGAGGTTCTGAACTGTTCTCCTAGCTTCTTCCGTCACATCTATGGATTCTACAGAGACTAACTCTACGTCGAGCATGTGTGCTCCGAAACGATGGCGACCGCTGAGATTGAGAAGAGCATTATACACTTCATCTGTTGTAGGACTAGCAGTTGTAGAGGCTTCTACGAATCCTACGTAGAAGCTGAATCTGGAGAAGCTGCTGAGATCTTTGAAGGAGTGTATGCATCTTATATGTGATCTACCTCTTTCAATTCTCTCAATATAGAGAGGAGTTATATGAATAAGCTTAGGAGCACCTCCGGAAGATTTCTCGAAGAAATGCTTCAGCCTGGGATTTCCATCTATTAGCAGAGATTTCACAAGCTTGCCAGTGAAAAAGTCTGCTCTAGCTCCCACCCCACCATCTAGTTTTTCCATAATCTCTCTAATCACTACCACAACCTTAAACAAGAATCTCTCCAACATCACTCACCAGCTCCCACATAGATCAAACGTCCCAACTCAGTGATCCTCACCACATCACCTTCAACCACCACCAACCCTCTCCGGCTCAGGTTTCTAACCATCTTATAAACAGCCGACTCCGACAACCCTGCCTCACGCGAAGCTATCTCAACAAGCTGACTCCTCCTCATCTCACCCCTATCACACAGTATCTTCAGAATAGCGAGACCTCTCTCCGGCAAGGTCGCGTAGAAAGACTCTAGAGGGAGAGACACATCATAAAGCCCATCCTCACGCATCAAAAGCACTCTACCCATCACACCCTGAAACCTGCCAAGCCTGTAGAGAGTGAGCAGTGCAAAGAGAACTTCAAAGATCACAAGCCTCATACCACCCGCAAGCACAGCCACCACCTCATCAGCTTTCTGCTTCTTCAAAGACCTCAAAACAGCTATCACATCATCGTAGAAGCTAGTCCCCGACACCTCCACCTCCACAACCCCAGCACCAGTACTCCTAACAATCTCCCTAAGCACATCAACAGCTCTCTCAACCTTCTTAACCTCAAACTCTCCACCAGTCTTCGAGTAGACAAGCATAACCGAGTCACCAGAATCTAAACCAACCTTCAACACTCCTCTTAATGGAAGCTTCTCGTCAAATCCTACAGTAACCACTACCAACTTCATATAAGACTTCCAACATTATCAATGAAGATAAAATTTATAAATTTTGCTTGCAATATTTCCAGTAGTGGTGGATTGAAGCAGAAGAGAGTAGAAAATAAAGGTGTCTCAGCTTGAGCCTAGGCGCTGTACTCTATGGGGTCCCGGTATATAGGGAGGGCGGCAGTACATATTCGGTTAAGATACCGCTAATAAAGATCCACCTCTATAACGACGTTGTTGCTGCTGCGTACAGCTACCTAGTCTATAGGTTCTCCCAGTACGCGTACCTCCAGAGAGGTTTTATCATTAGAAACTACGACCCCTCCTCAGGAACTATAGATGTAGAGGTTCCAGAGGAAATCCGCTTGGATGGTAGGAGTGTCAAGGACGATGTGATAGATCTATTCAAGGAGTTCATTCGGCAGTATTTTGTGCCGAGGCTCATCGATAGGATTCGCAGGACTGAACTCGACAGTCTGCTATCAGTATTCTACAATAGGTGGAGAAGAGATGAAAAACAGACAGGAGAAAGACAGACAGGAGTTGCCTCTGTGGTTCTACCCCTGA
>JAVZPJ010000015.1 GCA_038881635.1 Sulfolobales archaeon
TACCACACCATCCCCGCCCTAAAGGGCGAGGCTTTCGAAATTGTAATCGCATGTATAAACCTATTTCATAGATACTTAAGATGTGGGGGTTTAGGGGTGCCCCTGAACGCCCCCAAGGGTGATGCAATCCCAAGACCGATGCAGGGGAAGAAATATGAGGCGATGAAAACAACTTACATAAACTTATATAAGAGCTGAACCCCTAAATACCATCTCATATCTCGACAGCTTCGGGGCAGACTCTTCTAATCTTCTCTAGGAGTGATATATACCACTCTGGAAGCTTTATACCTTCTATTCTTCGAGATGGTGTGTAGGGTTTTATATCTAGAACCGGAGTTCCATCAAATAGATCCAAACCATCAACATGTAGAATCCTACCTTCTCTCTTGAGAAGTCTCACTATAGAAACAGCTATGGGATTAGGTCTATGAGGTGAGTCTGTGCAGAAGACACCTACCTCAGGTATTTCTTCCTCGGAAAGTCCGTATCTCATGAATTTTCTAGGTCTTACCCTGAGAACTCCACGTCTTGAGATGGCTTTATGCAGGTATGCTATAACTATTATATGTGAGAAGCCTTCAATACCTTCGAGAGCTTCCTCGTATTCGGGCAGTATCTCTATAGATCCCTGAACTCCTCTGACAGCTCTCGCAACACTATCATCTGGTAGAGATACTCTTACAAATCCTACAGGTCTTAGATCTATTTTAACATCCGGGGTATCCATGGTAGGCAGCCTCTCTCATTATATTCTCTCTCGTAATCTTAGAAGAAGTCTTGCTACATACTCTGCGATCTTTGGTATCGTATCCACTGTTATATACTCGTTAGGAGCATGAGCTCTCCCACCATGTCCAGGAGCTGTTGATATCATAGGTACTCCAAGTTTTCTTGTGAAAAGATATGCGGGTGCCGACCCTGGTAGCATGGGTATTATATATGGTTTCATCATCATATCGCTATAGATATCCCTAGCTAGTGAGACGTAGGGGTTTCTAGGATCTGTCTTACTCCATGTATATGCATCGTGAACTTCTATTTTAACAAACTCTGAAAGACCTAGTCTCTTCACAAGATCTTCAACTCCTCTGATCACGTCTTCAGGTTCTATTCCTGGAACTATTCTAAAATCTAATCTCATAACAGCTTCTGAAGGTGTTATAGTCTTGGTTCCAGGTCCTGTGTATCCTGATGTGAACCCATCTATATTAACAGTCGGCTTGAAGTACACAGCTATATACCAGTCATCTCCAGATAGTCTTGTCCTGCTTATACCATACATCTCTACGAGTTCTTCTAAAGGTGATGCTTCTCTGATATCTTGAAGATATCTCAGATCCTCTTCAGTAGGTGTGAGAGCTTTCTCATCAAGCCACGGTATTCTAGGTCCTTCTAGAGGGTCTATAAGATGAGAAGCTATTCTTGCTAGAATTGCTGCTGGATTGTAAAGTCCTCTGCTATTACTACTATGAACATCATATCTAGATGTTCTAGCTCTGAGCTCTATAAATACAATACCTTTATTCCCCAGAACTATAGAAGGCTTGCCGGGAACCCTCTCGGAGGGGATTGCGAATAGAGTGAACTCAGAACCTCTAAGCTCGCTGAATTTATCCTCTATGAATCTAGGCATTGAAGGACTTCCGATCTCTTCTTCTCCTTCGAGAACTATGAGTATATCTAGAGGAGGTTCTCCAACAGATCTGATGAATGTCTCGATTCCTAGGAGAGAGCTCATGAGAGCTCCCTTAGTATTATAAGCTCCTCTCGCAATGATCCTGTCTCCTATAATCCTCGCCTCGAAAGGAGGAGATTCCCACAGCTCTAGAGGTTCGACTGGTTGCACATCATACATGTTGTATAGTATCATCTTCTTATCGGAGGATCCTTTGATTCTCCCGAAAACTATTGGATGACCTCCGTACTCTAGAAGAACAGCAGATCCTCCCAGTCTCTCTCTTATAAAATCAGCTAGATAGGATGCTGTCTCTCTAATCCCAAGCCCTGACCCTGATATGCTAGGCATTCTAAGAAGTTCTACGACATCTTTCACGAGATCTTCTCTATGTTCTTTTACGTAGGATAATATTTTCTCAACAAGGTTTCCAAGCATTTTTATCTGTAGATAAATCGGGTTCAGAGTTTAAAACTCTTGAGAGGTTCAGCTCTCATATTTTCATCGAGTGATCCTTATTCGCTGGTTAGCATGTAGAATCTACGAGTATTTCTTATAAAAACAGTAAGGATTGATAGAAGATTGTGAGAGGCTTAATTAAGATCTGAGGATATCTATCTTGATAGCAGTCCTCGCATGACTTGGTTTCTAGGGATCTATAGATTAATATTATTAGATAAGATGATATTGTGAGGGTCTGCTTCTGATGAGGATCTATAGATGGGTTGTAGGACCTTTGAGAACTAATTGTTATATGATCGAGAGTTTGAATGAAGCTCTCATAATAGATCCTGGGTGGCATGAGGGTTTAGATGATATGATAAGAATTATTAGAAGTAGATCTCTGAAGCTCATAGGTTTTATCGCAACCCATGGACATTTCGATCATGTTGCCGGGGTTTCTAGGCTTAGAGAAGAGTTCAACGCAGAATTCATGATACACGAGAGAGATCTTGAGATAGCTTTAAGAGCTCATGATATAGCACTACGATATCTTAATATAGAGATTCCTAGAGTTCCTAAGCCAGATCGCTTTATTAGAGAGGGAGATCTCATTAGAGTGGGAGATTCGAGGATCGAGGTAATTGAAACACCGGGGCATAGTCCTGGTAGTGTGTCTCTGATTCTGAGAGAAAGCTCTAGTGGTAGACTTAGAATATTCACGGGAGACACTCTCTTCAAGGATAGTATTGGAAGAGTAGATATCCCTGGAGCATCTCCTGAGATGATGAGAGAAAGTCTTAGAAAGATAATCAGTCTTCCAAGAGATACTCTGGTATACCCTGGACATGGTGCTGAGACGGTTCTCGGGAGAGAGATCGAGAGAAATAATGTGCTGAGAAGTTTCTTAGAAGATCTCTAGAGAGATCATAAGAGATGTGATAGCGTGTAGGATCCAGATATTCTCAGCATGAGATTCTATATCTACTCCGACCTCTCCGATCTCAGGGTGTGAGGTTCTCAGGTTATTATAATCTCTTCGCATATGCCGAGGATTTTCCAGTTTAATGCTTATATACTTTTCTAGTAGAAATCTAGATGGTGCGAACACATGTTCGCACGTCCTCTCTTCTCTATCAAGGTGCTGGACATGCTACTCATAGTATACATCATGCTATCTCTAGCACTACCCTATATACTGTCTGGAGATAGAAGTCTGATAACTTTTCTAGTCTACGTGATCCTAACATTAGCTGCTATGATCACTGCCTTCGCTCGTTTGAGGAGGTGGAGTGAGATTGATTGAATTAGTTGTAGTGCTAGTAGGATATCTACTGCTACTAGGATTTGTATCTCTATGGAGTAGGATCCGAACTAGAGTAGGAGATCCTGTGGATTACTTCATAGCTAGTAGAGGGCTTACAGGTTTCATCTCGGCGATGACTTATGCTACTACTACTTATAGTGCTTTTATGATGGTGGGTTTGGTAGGGCTCTCCTATGCTACTGGTGTAGGTGCTCTGGTGTTCGAGCTTTCTTATCTGATATCAACGATAGCAATACTATCTATTGTAGGCGTGAGAATATGGGAGATTTCTAGGGAGAGAGGGTATATAACTCCTACACAACTGCTTAGAGATATGTATGGTTCTTACTGGGCTACTGTTTTCGTGGTTTTCATGATCGCGATCGCTTTAATACCTTATTCATCTGTTCAGATAATAGGTCCTGCCGTGATACTCTCAGGTATAAGTCGTGGTGCGATTGATTATCAGACTGCTGCTACTATATCCGCTATAGTGATAATTCTGACAACTCTAACAGCTGGGATGAGATCGATTGCTTGGACTGATGCTGTTCAGGGTTTTATAATGATATTCTCGGCAGTAGCATTCCTATTATGGCTTGCTGTCAGACTGCCTCCGGAAGCTATATCATCTCTAGGAGATCTAGGGCTTTTAAGTCCTCTAAACAGCTTCTGGACTCCATATACTCTGATAGCCTATACAACACCTTGGATATTCTTTGCGATAACTAATCCACAGGTTTTCCAGAAACTATACATACCTAAGGATAGAAGAGCTTATACTAGGATGGTTCTATACTTCTCGATATTCGGACTGGCGTACACTATAATATCTGTTCTAGTAGGGTTAATAGCTAGAGGACTTGAGGAGACAGGAGTTCTAGATATTAGAATAGATAGGGATTGGAATAAGGTCACACCACAGCTTCTAAGCAGTACACCAATAATACTCACAGCTTTAGTAGGCATATCTATAATAGCTGCTGCAACAACTACCATCAACTCTATAATACTCACTATATCATCTATGATCTCTTACGACACACCTGTTCCAGAGAGGATTAAACTGTTAATAGGCAAGATAATGGTTGTGATCCTAACATTAATCGTATATCTCTTCGCTCTAGCTAGACCGGGATTTGTGGTAGATCTTGCGGTGGCATCTTCTACAATACTTCTACCACTACTACCTCTATATCTATTCTCGATATATGGGCGTGCTAACAAGATCTCGTATATAGCAACTGTATTCATATGCCTGCCACTATCTCTCTACATGGTTCTAGCCAGGGTGGTGACAGCTTATATTCCAAGAGAGCTGGTTATACTGCTGCTCTCGTTAATAGTTTATCTAGTAGCACTGTTGCCCAGCAGGATTCTAGGTAGATCTGCTAGAAGATAGTTTTATCTTTTTATGTTGCAAGTATCATGCGATCCTTCTTCTGATAATAAAGGGTGTTATCAGGAGATCAATCCCAGGCTTGAGAGTATTATGAGTAGTAGAAATGTTGAGACACTTATAAGAATATTATCATCTATAGGATTAAACTCGTAGTGTTCTATGAATGATGCTACTGCTGCCACAGGAATACCCCATAACCCTATATAGTAGTAAGATATTGAAGCACACACTATAAACATGGCTAGATTACCCCACCAAGATTTAGTTCTCTTCCTATACAGAGTGTTTCTCACAAAACCTGTGGCAGCATCTCCGAAGGACATGAATAGAACTGGTATAATACCGTACAAAGGTGTTCCGAAGAAGATCCATGAAACCGCTATTATAAGACCCCATGCTATGCAGAAATTAACCTCATACATGTTATCCTCAACCTGGTACCAGTAGAGGAGTTTTCCAGTTCTATGAGGAATCCAATTCATTATTGCGAGAGCTAGTGCGAGGATCATAGGTAGAAGTGGTGATGTGAAGAAGATCGGAACTAGAAGAGCTACAACACCTCCGGCAAACACGTGGATTATCTTCCTATTATAGTACACGATCACATTATGAGGCATGTTTCTCCTAGATAGAATGCTATACACAAGCTTCGTAGCATAGACAACAGCTAGAACATATATGAGGAGAGCTATAGAGTATGCTGTCTCTGAAAACATATTAGATGGTATCAGACGCGATATATAGGTTTCCAGGAGACTCATGACACCACCTTTTCAGACCCTGATATATTCTAGTAGAATATTTATTAATCTCAACAGTCAAAACCTAAGCCTAACGAGATCCAGGATATAAGATGTTTAAAAACATTCATGAGATCTTATGAAGCCGCGGCCGGGATTTGAACCCGGGACCTCTGCCTTACCAGGGCAGCGCTCTACCAGGCTGAGCTACCGCGGCACGTCCACATATACTTTAGAGCTAGAGCTTTTATATCTGATATCTCTTCTCTACTTCTCGTACGCGATCTCTCCATCTATGTATACTCTTCTTATATTTAATTTCTCGTCTAGAGCAATTAGATCTGCTCTGAATCTTCTTTCGATTCTTCCGATCATGAACTTGTTATCAGCATTAATACTTCTAGCAGGAGTAAGACTACTCATTCTCGAAGCATCTGCCAGGCTGAAGCCTAGGTCTATGATGTTTCTGAATGCTTTTATCATTGTTAGAGTGCTTCCTGCTAGAGTATCTCTGTCGGCTAGTTTTGCAACTCCTTTCTCAACTCTAACTCTTAAACCTCCTAACTCGTATACTCCGTCTTCAAGTCCTGTTGCTGATATGGAATCTGTTACTAGAGCTATTCTATCAGCTCCTGCATATCTGATCAAGAGTTTAACTACTGAGGGGTGGAGGTGTATCATGTCGGCTATGATCTCTAGAAAGACTTTCTCTGATTCTAGAAGAGCTAGAGAGATCCCTGGATCTCTATGATGGAATCTTCTCATAGCATTGAGAAAATGAGTTGCTTTAGAAATACCAGCTCTAACAGCTTCAACACCTATCTCGTAAGATGCATTAGTATGTCCTGCGCTAGCTACTACACCGTGTTCTCTTACGTATCTTATAAATTCTATGCCTCCTTCAATTTCAGGGGCTATAGTTATCTGAGAGATCAAACCTTTTGAGGCGTTCCAGTACTCTCTAAATTCTGATGCTCTAGGAATTCTAATATGATCAGGGTTTTGAGCGCCGGCCATTTCTCTAGATATGTAAGGACCTTCAAGATGAATACCTAGAATCCTGGCGCTAGAACCGGGTTTTCTCGAGTCTGCATACTTTCTAATACTTTCACAAGCTTTTACAAGTATTTCATGAGGAGCTGTGACTGTTGTGGGTGTGAGAGATGTCACACCATATCTGATGATTCTTCTAGAGATCTCTTCTAAGGTTTCCGGAGTTGGATCCTGTGTTATGTCTAGTCCTTCTATACCGTGTGTGTGGGTGTCTACGAATCCTGGGATGATTATCATGCTATCGAGGTCTTCTGAAGATCCGAGGTTTGTGTTCGGAGATCCTTCGCCTACATCTTTTATAAATCCTCTCTCGATAACTATGAATCCTCTCTCAATAATTTTCTCGGGTGTTGCGATCTTTATTCTTCGAAGAATATGCATTATCTCTCCCAGAAATCTGGTGATTCGATTATAAAAAGGATTGGATATAGATCATGTCTCACAGATCTTCTGTAGATCAGGCAGCCACCGCTTCAGCATCTCTCAGCAGTGGTCTTTGTTCATCATCAAGAGATAATATGATACAACTATATAAAATCTTGTTATAAACAATCTCTGGTGTGGCGCTCTTGAGAGTGTATCCTCGTTATTCTATAACTAGTGTGGGAGCTATACTAGTAAGAGGAGAAAAGATTCTTCTCGTGAGAAGAGGGTTTCCTCCGGCTAAGGGTATGTGGTCTATTCCTGGAGGTGTTGTTGAAGCTGGTGAGAGGATCCTGGATGCCGCTAGGAGAGAGCTTGCGGAGGAGACAGGACTTGAAGCAGAGCCTCTTGGTGTGATGTTCATAGTTAATGTGGTCGTTAGAGATAGAATTGGTAGGGTTTTATATCATTATACGATACTTGATGTGCTCTTCGATGAGAAGAGTTTGAGAGGATCTCTTAGAGCTGGTGGTGATGCTTCTGAGGTATCATGGCTGGATCTAGAGGAGGTTTTAAGAAGAGAAGATGTGGCTAGAGGTACTAGAGCTGTGGCTAGTATGCTTGTGTCTAGAGGGAGAGATATTATGAAGACGCCAGTGTTAAACCTTGTAGAAGTAGAAGATTTTGAAGAAGCTTGAGTATATCTCGAGAAATATATTGAGAAGAGGTTTTTCATAAGCCTTACTCCGGCTGATAGATTGATTAGTACTGCAGTCAGCTGTGAATAGCATGGTCAGGCTTTTAGTGGGGTTGTCATCATGTTGCTACTGCTTTCGGTGTTTATTGTATTAGGTTGAGAAGATATATGGTGTGGAAGATATCTCGTATGTGTTGTATGATGTTAGATCTTTTACATGTTTAAGTTGGTGATCTCTAGAATCTTATTTAATATGCTTCTTATCATAAGATTTTTTCTTGAAGTGGTTGTCATGGCTCGTGAGTATAAGTATGTGAAGAAGATCGGTCGTGTACCTGCTCTGGGTATGGGGACTTGGGGTATTGGCGGGGGTGCGTGGAGTCCTGATTATAGTAGGGATAGGGAGAGTGTTGAGGTTCTCAGAAGAGGTTTTGAGCTGGGTATAACTCTTGTGGATACTGCTGAGATGTATGGAGGAGGACATGCTGAGGAGCTGGTGGGTGAGGCTGTTAAAGAGTTTGATAGAGAGGATCTTTTTGTTATCTCGAAGGTGTGGCCTACTAATGCTTCTTATGATTCTGTTATTAGGTCTGCTAGAGCTAGTATGAGACGTCTTGGAAGCTATATAGATCTGTATCTTCTTCACTGGCCTAGTGAGAGTGCTCATATATGTGATACTATTAAGGCTTTTGAGAAGCTTGTTGATGAGGGTGTGATCAGGTTTTATGGGTTGAGCAATTTCAGTGTTGAAGGTGTTGAGAGTGCTAGGAGCTGTTCTAAGAAGTATGATGTTGTAGCTATTGAGAACAGGTATAGTCTGTATCATAGGAGAGATGAGAGAGATGTGATTCCTTATGCTCAGAGAGAGGGTATGATGTATATAGCTTACACACCTCTGGAGAAGGGTGTTGTAGCTAGAGATGATTTTCTGAGAGAGATCGGAGCTAGATATGGGAGGACTGCTGTTCAGGTAGCTCTTAATTGGATGATTATGATTGATAATGTGGTTCCCATACCTAAGGCTTCTAAGAAGGAGCATATTGAGGAGATTGCAGGATCTCTTGGTTGGAGGCTTAATGAGGTTGATTGGAGAAGGATTAGTGAGAGGTATAAAAGTTTTTGATTCTATCTTCTTCTTCTTATTGTGATACCTCTGGCGTAGTAGGCGTAGCCTATTGTAAGTCCTAGGAGGACTCCTACGATAACGCCGGCGGATATCCACGCACCTCTCTCGGTTATCTCGGGAGGTCTTGTTGTTGTGAAGCTTATGAATTTATATTCTGTGTATGTTTCTGTTGGTGCTAGTGTGAATATGGTTGTTGTTATGTTTATGATAGCTGTTGTTGTGGTGTTGTCTATCAGCTGGATTATAGTGCTTTGAGTGAGTGTTGTGAGTGGGTAGACGATAAGGGTTAGGGTTTGGGTGGTTGTTGTGGTGATGGTGGTGATGTTTGTGGTGTTTGTATTGGTTTCAGTGTTTGTGGGTTGTTGGAGGAGTATTTCTTCTGAGGCTGTTATTATGTTTAGAATCTGGATTCCTAGTATTATGAGTATTAAGGCTGTTATGAATCGGATCTTGTTCATTAGATGCACCTGAGAGAAATTATTTGAGAGGCATAATAAGAGTATCTCTAGATCTTGTGTGTTGTTTTCTATTTAGATCTGGTTTTACTCTCCTGATCTTATGTAGAGGATTATTCTATCTATTATCTCCTGAGGTATTTTATTGAGTTTTAGAAGGTATTTTACAACTCTAGCTGGTGTTCTTCTATCTATTATCTGTGAGTATATGTATCTGCTGGCTTTATCTATGTCTTTGTAGATCAGGATCAAACCTCCTAGTCTTGTGGGTAGTATTGTGAATTTATTTGTTGAGGTGTACTTGATCTTGAGCCATCTAATGTTTTCATCTCTCTCGCTCAGCATGTTAAGAATCTTCTCGTTGATGTTTATCTTGATCTGTTTAAGCTCTCTATTGGTTGTGAAGCCTTTCTCTTCTACGTATCTTATTATTCTATCTATTATTTCCTCAGTTTTCTTCTTGTTAACCTCTTTTCTAATGCTTCTCTTGCTAATCTTGTAGAGCTTCTTATACTTGGATACGCATGCTATAGATGTATTGAATTTTCTTGCTATATCTATATCTCTTAAACCTTCTATAGAGAGTTTCAAAAGATCTTCTCTAGAGATCTGAGGGCATCTAGATATTCTTCTACGTATAAGCCCCATAGCTTTGAGATATAGAGATACTGTTCTAGGACTTACATCTAGTTTTCTAGCGATCTCTCTAATACTAAAACCTTTAAATCTCAGATCTCTTATAATCTCAAGATCCTTATCAGAAATCTTAGACCTAGTACTCCGCCTCCTAGGCTTAAGACCGCTAACTCTCACATAAACATATAGAATCTTAGGATTAACACGTAGAATCCTGCTGATATCCCTAACACTAACACCCTGATCCCACAGCTTTCTCAGAAGATCCAATTCTTCTTCAGATAACATACCTACCATTAAACTAGTATTAACAGGGTAGTATTTAAAGAACAAGTACAATCAGTAAACACGTTAACACCAGATACACTATAAAAACAACCACCTCACCCAATATCTAGCTCTTCAAAGTTTGGCGGAGATCATTAGAAGTTTAAAAAGCTACACCACTGAAGCTTTTAGTTCTCCATTATCCTATATGATGAAAAGGTTTTCCTCTGTATTTTTGTTCTTATTTCTCCTTCTCTAAATTCTACTTCTACTGATCCGTTTTCACACTCTAGAACATCTGACCCGTACTCGTATGCTCCTCCTATTTTTCCTACTATTTCTCTCAGCAGTTCTTCATCTTCATATTCTGAGCACATGTCATGCTCTTCTAATTCCTCGAATATCGCGAACGATGCTTTCACTAGATCTTCTTTTTCTCTTATCTTCATCCTCATATATCGTCTCCGATTTTTCTTTTCTGCTAAGAGGGTTTAAATACTTTTAGCTCTTTATTATTTTATAGTAGAAAAACTTTTTCAAACACATACCCAGAACTAAATCTCTACACCTTTATTTCTCTGCTACTCTGCGAGAAGTCTTTCACGCTCCAGCACACTAATACCAGGGGTAGCCTGCCTGCTGATGGTAGTATCACTATGGAGAGACTGATCGAAGGCTCTGACCGCTTTCATTTTTATGCTTAGAACTAGAATTCTATAGTAGGTGCTATAGTGTTCATGCCTGTTATGGCTCGCACCAGAATCGGCAGGTACTACAGAACAACCATCCCCAGAGAGATCCGCAAGCTACTGGAGCTGAGAGAGAACGACGAGATAGAGTGGGTTTTCGAGAACGGAACAGTCTACATTAGAAAAGCACGGGGTAGGCAAAGTGGTTAGATGTCCCTTCTGCGGGCTTGAATCGAGCCTGGAGGATTTCAAGATGCTAAGAGAATCCTGGAAGTACGGGTTCTATGAGGTTAGAAGGCTCGAGTGTCCTAAGTGTAAAGGTGTGTTCAACTACTACGAGGGCTTTCATCGAGAGGTAAGCGCTCATCTTTCGCGATTAGATTGTGAGCGAGGGCTTGAGCATGAGTGGTAAGGTTTCTGTGTCTCAGATAGATATAGTTGATGTTGTGAACTGCTTTAAGCAGCACGTGAGCATGGCTAGAAATGAGGAGGATGTTAGAGTGTGGGTTTCAGTAAGGTGTATTGAAGAGAAGATATTGAAGCCTCTTGGTGTGACTCAGTATGGTCATTATGAGTATACTCTAGTCTCAGGTGCTAGAGCTGATGCGCTGTATGGCCATGTGATAATTGAGTATAAGGCTCCCGGCAAGCTCTCATCAGCATCTAGTATAGCTGAAGCTAAGGAGCAGGTAATCGGATATATCACTAAGGAGGCGCAGAGCAAAGCTTTGTGGGATAGGTATCTGGGAGTCATAATAAGCGATAGAATAGCTTTCGTGAGATACTATAAGCCTCAGGATACATGGATACTGAGAGGACCCTACGACATCACTAGAGAGAGCGTTATCAAGCTCATAGAAGCGATCAGAGGATTAAGGAGGAAAGCTCTAAAAGTAGATCCTCTACTAAGCGACTTCGGGCCTAGGTCTAGCATAGCTATGAGAGCTGTAAGTACTCTCTACAGGAAGCTATTGAGCTCAACCAATCCGAGGACCAAGACTCTCTTCGATGACTGGATGAGGCTCTTCAAGCAGGCAACTGGCTACGACCCTGAGAAGCTTAAAGAACTCCGCGAGTTGGCATCTGACTACGGTATAGCAGGCAATGTTAACTATGATGCTCTGATATTCGCTATTCAGACATACTATGCCTTCATAATGAAGTTGCTGGCCGCAGAAGTTGTCTACCTATATGGCGGTGGCAGGTTCTACAAGTCCTACATCGCAGAGCTGGACGACAAATACACAAGCGGTGGTGTTGAAGCCTTAAGAGCTGCTCTAGCTGAGCTTGAGAGCGGAGGCATCTTCAGGATGTTCGGCCTCGAGAACTTTCTCGAGGGAGACTACTTCTCCTGGTATGTTGGTGAGCTGGATAAGGATCTAGCTGACGTGCTGGCTGAGATCGTCAGGAGGTTAGCGGATTACGAGCCAGCAACACCACAGCTGGAGCCGGAGTACGCTAGAGACCTGCTGAAGAGGCTCTACCAAAATCTTGTTCCAAGAGACATAAGACATAGACTAGGTGAGTACTACACACCAGACTGGTTGGCGGATTTCCTCCTAGATGAGGTAGGGCTCACGCTTGAGAACTTGGAGAAGATGGGAGCTGAAGATCCGTTAAAGCCGCTTCAGATAAGGGTCCTCGACCCAGCTTGCGGATCGGGAACCTTCCTAGTAAGGTATATTGCAAGACTCAGAGCTTACGCTAGAGAGCACTATTTAGAGGACGTGCTAGTAGATCATTTACTGAGCAACGTCGTAGGATACGATTTAAACCCGATAGCTGTGCTGACAGCTAGAACCAACTACCTGCTCATGATAGCTGACCTGCCAAAGAGAGGGATAATAGAGATACCAGTATATCTAGCAGACTCCCTCATGGTTGAGAGGAAGACGACTCTCTCTGAAAGCGTCTACGTGCTCAAAACAGTTGTCGGAGAATTCCAACTGCCCGTGAGGATCGTGGATAGCGGACTCCTACCGAGGATCCTATCAGAGGCAACCAGCGCGCTGAGAAGCAGGTATAGACCCGATGACTTCAAGAACAGGATTAAATACGTCTTCAAAGACATATCGAACAGCGAGCTAGAGGTGTTAACAGGGTTCTATGCTACCCTGCTAAAGCTCGAGGAAGAGGGAAAAAATGATGTGTGGGTTTCCATAATAAGAAACGCTTTCGCACCAATGCT
>JAVZPJ010000016.1 GCA_038881635.1 Sulfolobales archaeon
TGTCCGAGATGCGGGAGCAGGTTAAAGGACAGCGGTGGTAGAGTGTTAAAGTGCACTAGATGCGGATTCACAGGAGATAGAGATGTGATTGCATGCATAAACCTGTTCTACAGGTACTCAAGATGTGGGGGTCTAGGGGTGCCCCTGAACGCCCCTAAGCCCGATGAGAACCCGAGCGGAATGCAGGGGAAAAGAGATGAGGCGATGAAAACAACTTACATAAACCCACATCAGAGCTGAACCCCAAAGGATATGCTCCCTACGGACAGATCATAGTATTCAAATGATCGATGGGAAATCTGTAGAAGGGTCAAAGAATCTGAATATAAGTATTTCCAGCTGTCAAAAACTTTTACCTTTTATGAGTGTATAACCTTGAGACTATGGGTTATTATCATATGTATTTATATTCTTCATTAAAACATGGTATGTGAGGGTAGTTCTATGACGAGATTCTTTAAAGCTTTAACACTTCCAACAAGTGTTTGGGCTGTGTTAATAGTAGTATTTCTAGTAATAGGCTTTCTAGTAGGATACTTTATTCCAAGACCTACAGCCCCTGGTGCACCTGCTGTCTCAGGACTTCCTAAGGAGATCCCTATAGGAGTTCTAGTTGCTCTAAGCGGTGCTTACGGTTCTTATGGCGTTAGAGAGGAGGCTGCAGCTAAGCTTGCTGAGAAGGATATAAATGATTTTGTGAGTAGACTGGGACTCGATGTCAGATTTGTATTCTATTACGAGGATTATGCTACTAAACCTGATGTAGCTCTTCAAAAAGCACAAGCACTTGCCGCTAGAGGTGTGAAGGTGATTGTGGGTGGTCTTATTAGTGGCGCTACTAAGGCTATAGCTTCATATGCTGAGGCTAATAAGATAGTTGTTATCACAGGATCTTCAACAGCTGCAAGAAAAGATGTGGCACCACCAGCGGGATTCGTATTCAGAGTTCTTCCCTCGGTAGAAGCTGAGGGTGTTGCCACGGCTAATCTCATACTGAGTCTTGGTATTAGAAATGTCATGATTATATCACCTGAGGAATCTTACTCGCTATCTTTTAGAGACGCTTTTGTAAATGCTTCAAGATCTATGGGTTTGAACGTGGTAGCTGATCTTACGTTTCCTACAGATACTAAGGATTTCAACCCACTAATAGATAGTATGGAGAGAGCAGCCGCACCTTATCTAGATAGAAAAGAGATGATCGCTGTAGTAGCTAATACATGGGAGGATCATGCTACAGTTCTACTTACACAAGCTAATGCTAGAAACAGTCCTCTTCTTAAACTCCTATGGTTTGCATCAGACACGCTACCACTAAGTACCGTAGTGATAGAACAGGTAGGACCTATAGCAGAGAGAGTAAAGCTGATCGGAGGTTTATTCACAGGAGCAGCTTCGAAAACAGCAGATCATGTTAGGAGCTACATGCTATCAACATTAGGTCAGGAGCCTACTGTATATGCTTATGCAACATATGACGCCGCATGGATCGCAGCTCTAGCAGTGCTTCTCGCAGGCAGATACGATGGTGATGCTATAAGAACCGCCGTTCCTCTAGCTGCTAAGATCTACTGGGGTGCTACAGGAAATATAGAGTTTAACGATGTAGGAGATAGAAGTTATGCTGACATGATATTCTACGGTGTTGTAGGTGGTAATTGGACGCCTGTAGCCTTATACAGAGTTCTAGAGAATAAATTCTACTGGCTTACAACAATAGAAGTTCCTAAACTATGATTTTTTCTCTCTATCAAGCACATGGTTAGGGGAGGATAATGAGAAGTTCTTCGGAAGTTCATCTGAAGACCGTGAATATTACTAAGAAGTTTGGCGGTTTAATAGCTGTTAATAAGGTCAGCATAGAGGTTTTGAAAAGCTCTATAACTCTTCTGATAGGTCCTAACGGTTGTGGAAAGACAACTCTCGTGAATACTATAACAGGTGTATACAAGCCAGATGGAGGAAGAGTTTACTTTAACGGCGAAGATATAACAGGATTACCTCCAGACCAGATCTATAAGAAAGGACTTGTGAGAACATTTCAAATACCTTCTCCATTCACCAAGCTCAGTGTTCTCGATAATCTTCTGGTAGCAGCTAGAGGCAACCCCGGAGAGAGGTTTAGATATCATTTGTTTAAGAAAACATGGCTGGAGTATGAGGTGAGAGCGGTTGAGAAAGCATTTGAGATAATGAGAATACTTAACATAGAGAGATACTGGGATAGAGAGGTTTCAGAATTAGATGCGGGAGCTCTCAAGCTGATAGAGATCGGGAGAGCTCTTATGTCGGATGCCAGCATGATAATACTAGATGAACCTATAGCAGGTGTCAATCCTAGACTTGCTCATGATATATTCTCTCACATAGTAAATGTGAGAAACAAGCTCGGCATAACATTTCTAATCATAGAACACAGACTTGATATAGCTCTTAAATACGTAGATCATGTCTATGTAATGAATCAAGGCATGATAATATCCTCAGGAACACCCTCAGACATCGTGAGAGATGAGAAGGTTAGAACTGTATATCTAGGGGTGAGTAGCAGTGCTGGTAGTTAGAAATCTGAACTCGGGTTATGGAAAGATCCATGTTCTATATGATATCTCACTAGAATGCAGAGATAGAGAGATTCTAGCAGTGCTAGGTCCTAATGGAGCTGGCAAGACCACTCTTCTAAACAGCATCTACGGTCTAGCAGATGTATATTCTGGAGTTATAGAGTTAGACGGCGAGAATATAACAGGAGTACCACCTCATAAGAGAGTTAGAAGAGGAATCTCATATGTCTTCCAAATGTTCAATGTATTTCCAAATCTCACAGTATCTGAGAATCTAAGACTTGTAGCAAGATTCGCAGGGTTAAGCAGAGATGAGATAGAAAAACGTTTGAGCGAAGTATACGAGTTATTCCCCGTATTAAAAGAGAGAGAGAAACAGATGGCAGGTACATTAAGTGGTGGAGAGAGACAGATGCTAGCTCTTAGCATGGGGCTTATGAGAAGACCTAAGATTCTTCTGCTAGACGAGCCTACGGCAGGACTTGCTGTCAAATATGTTGACATGCTTATGCACAGGATTAACGTTCTAAGAAAGAATATGAAGATCTCCGTGGTATTAGTAGAGCAGAATGTACATAAAGCACTTGAAATAGCAGACAGAGTTGTTGTTCTGGTGAGCGGCAGAATAATATATGAGGGGACGCCCTCAGATCTCTACTCGAAGCATGATATACTAGAGATGTATCTAGGTGTTGGTGAAAGAGCTTGATCGATACTTTAATTGGAGGAATAATACTCTCATCACTACTCTCACTAATGGCTATGGGTATAACACTTCTATATAGAACTACTAAGGTTCCTAATTTTGCTCACGCATCTTTCGTGACCACAGGTATTTTCGCTACATTCACAGTATACTTGTTTAATCAACCAATCTATCTAGGGATTCCACTAGGTTTCATAATCTCAGGATTGGAAGCTCTTCTTCTATTCTATCTAATCCTAGAACCTCTGAGAAGAAGAAGATCTTCTGTATTCATTTTAATGATGGCAACGCTAACCTATGACATACTCTTATTCGGCTTGATAAACATCTACGCAGACTATCTTCAGTATACTTATAAAGCTACATCGAGGAACATATATCTGGCAGGAGCTGATCCCAAGATCTTCGGAGTTCAAGGGATTCTCATAGTATCAATCTCCATGCTAATAGCAAGTCTAGTACTACTCCACATATTTCTCAGTAGAACAGCTTTCGGAACAGCTCTTAGAGCTGTTATGGAGAATGATTCTCTAGCACTGGCGAGCGGTATTAATGTGAGTACAGCTCTCGCTGTCTCATGGTTCATAGCTGGAGGACTTGCTGGAGTTGCCGGAGCATTGCTTCCTCTACATATAATGTGCAGTCCTTCAACAGGAACTATTCTTATAGCTGCTATGTTTGCAGCAAGCATACTAGGCGGATTAGAACAGGTGTATGGTGCTCCGATAGGTGGCTTTATACTAGGTCTTGCTGAAACACTTCTGGTCTCATGGCTTTCTGCAGTGCTAGGTCCTTGGGTTATGACTTACTCTGGAATGATACCTTATATAGCACTTATAATAGGTCTGATCTTCTTCCCAACAGGCTTGGTCTCTATAAGAGTGAGAGGTGTCTAGCCTATGATTCTAGATCTTATAATATTATTCATTCTAGATCTTCTAGCACTCTTAGGAGTTTATACCATTCTAACTCTCTCACTCAATGTGCAGAGAGGATATGCTGGGATCCCTAACTTCGGTCTTCTCTTCTCATTCGCAGGAGGTGCTTATATAACGGGGAGTCTTGTAGCGAGAATAGGATTTATTCTAGCAGGTGTGAATACTGATATAGATCCTATATCGAATTCTGTTGGTGCTATAACGATATTAAATCCCATCCTCAGATCTAATGCTCTTCTCACGATAACACTAACAATAGTAATACTACTCATAAGCATGCTTATAGGAGCATTACTAGGTCTAATACAGCTAGGTCCTGTGATCAGGCTGAGAATAGATTATCTAGCCATAACACTGCTGGCATTAGGAGAGGTGCTGAACTATATAGCTACAGTGTACAAGCCTTTTATAAACGGTGCTCTAGGAGTTGTAATCCCAGATCTCTTCTCATGGGCTGGATCTGAGAATAGATTCACAGTAGCTACTCTAGAGATTCTTCTAGTAGCCCTCCTAGCATTCCTATACGTAGAATACCTCGGCAGAACACCTCTCGGCAGAGTTCTGAAAGCAATAAGAGAAAACGAGATCGCGGCAATCTCGCTAGGGAAGAACCTGGTTGTCTACAGAGCTATAGCAATGACCATAGGCTCGGCTCTTGCAAGTATTGCAGGAGCTCTCTGGGCATTATATCTAGGAGCTATAACTCCAACTCTCCAGAGATTTGACTGGACATTCCTACCATGGCTCATGATCTTTCTCGGAGGCATAGGAAATAATCGTGGAGTACTACTGGGAACATTCATATTTGTATTAGTAAACAGAGTTCTAGTATATATGAAACAATACCTAGTAGGAGTACTTCCCTTCGATATAGTATGGTTTGACTACATATCTCTAGGAATCATAATGACACTAATCCTAATATATAGACCTCAAGGACTACTACCAGAAAAACCCTATATATCTAGAGAGATTAGAGAGATACTAGCCAGAAAGAACTTAGGAAAACAAACTCATTGATCTCTAAACATTATCTTCTGAATACATTAGATTTATCTTCTGCAAAACCCATATATGCGGAAGATACTATAAGATGAACACAGATACTACTGTTTCTCTCAAGATCAGAGATGTTTGATTCTTGTGAAATACTTTTCAACAAGACTCTTATTTATCTCGTTTCCTCCTGGAATATTAACGCTAACCCATATCTCTGGCTCGTAGCCTTCTTCTATTAATCTTTCTACTGTCATGATCTCGATCACATGAGCTATGAATGCGTTTACAATAGTTGATATAGGAGCTATTCTTCTTCCTCTCAGCTCTTTTACTTCTATAACTGCATCTCCTTCAGGAACCTTATTATCAATAACGATATCTGCAACCTCATAGAGTTTCTTACCATATCTATTAGAAGGTTTGAGTTTTCTAGAGTACTCCACAGAAGTGATACCTATAACTCTGCAACCTCTCTCTCTAGCAAGCACCGATGCCTCGACGGGGACTGCATTCTTACCGGAGTTGGATATGACCATGAGAATATCGCCTTCTGAGAGTGGGTAGTATTTAACTAGTACATCTGCATAACCGCTGAGCTTTTCAATATCTGAGCTTTTAAGAGCTCCTCCGAAAACTCCTAGAGAAGGATCTAGTATTGGGTAGACTCTCGCCAGACCTCCAGCTCTGTGGAACATCTCAATAGCTATAAGCATTGAATGTCCTGTGCCGAGCACGTAGATCATCTTCTCTCTAATGATAGCTCTTGCAATCTCTTCTGAAGCTCTCTCGAGATTTTCTCTCTCTTCATTAAGAATCCTGTCTATCACTTCCACCAGCTTATCTCTATATTGAGAAACATAACTCCAGCTCATGCTAGCTACCTCTACCTGTATAAGTTCTTCTCTTCTTTCTCATAATATACTCAGATTCTCCTTCAATTATCGCATCTCTAATCTCACCTACAACCTCGTAACCTAGAGATCTATAGAATCTGATCGCATTATAGTTAAATGATGATACTAACAGAAACACATTATCTCTATATCTGAAGATCGTCTCCTCGGCGAATCTCACGAGACTTGAGCCTACTCCCAAACCTCTGAATCTCGGTGATACTGCAAGAGCTCTGATATATCCTCCTAAAGGAAATCCTTCGAAGATCCTGAATAATATAAAACCAGCTATATCTTCTCCTACTTCTGCAACCACTGCTCTACCCTCTTCAATAGAATCTATTACAATATCAAAGCATACATCCTTTGTATACCCAAGCACTGTATAAGGTTCTGTGCCAAGCATTATATCACAGATCTTCTTAATATCGATAATATCTGCATATCTCAATGTTATAATTCTATCATTCATATAATAAGATCTCACAATACACGCCTCCATAATCTATTGATAACCTATGGTTAAAAGAAAGTATTACGTAACACTATCTCGTGACATATCTAGCATTATATAGTGATCGGAGGTTGAATAGTTAGGTCTAATGATTTAAAGAGAAATAATAGTGCTCTTCCATCCTAGGGTGTAGAGCCTTCACATGTAAATTTCTTTGAAGCTATCTCATTAGAATATCTTTAGAGCTCTCAAATAGCGCGTACGCAATTAATGTAATTAAAACAGCAGGAGCGAGATGAAGGTAATGTGGTTTGCAACATTTGATATCGAGTATTCTAGTTTTGATGGTTCTTAGAATCTTGGATCGAGTATATTATGGCTATCTCTAATAATCCTTCTATACCGTTTAGCAGTATCTCTGCTTCTGCTAGTACCGGCTGTATAGATGGAGGTGATGTTATCATCTGATTTTTAATATGTCTCTTCAGATCTACTACTTCATTGAAATTTCTACCGATCTCATTGTTATCACATGTATATCTTATACAACCTATAGATTCTCTGGCGACTTCTATCATTTTGGTGAAGAGCTTTACACTATCATTTGAAGTAGCAACTCCATTCTCCTGGTGCCTCCATGTGATTCTATCAATAGAATCAACTATGTCTTCTAAGATCTTTATAAGCACTATATTCGCAACATATCTAACCAAGCCCTTATTATCCAGATCTCTTCTGATCTCTCTCGGAAGTTCTTCTACAAAGGTTTTAAAGAAAGTGTAGTAGAATGTATCCATCTTATCTTCGATCTCGTGAATTAGTTTGGCATGATATTCGTCGGATTGAAGCAGGAATCTCTCTAGATATTCTAAAGATCTCTCAACCATGTCTAAGGATCTCTTCATGAGATCTATGTAGTGATCCTTCTCAAGAATCTTACGAGATGAAGAGGAAAACTCTGAAGTATTTCCACGCAGACTTCTTAAATATCCCAGCATGTATTTTGTTAAAAATTCTTTCAAATGAAATCTATCGGTTTTGAGAAGATTCATTGAACTGATCTCTCGACCTATACTCTGGATAGCTTTAGAGTCTACAGATCTCATCATAATATTCTTCTTGCTCGCATCTCTATCACCTGTTCTAGAAGGATAGAGAGTTATAGAACCATCTTCATTCATCACAAGAACAACCTCCTCGCCTGCTCTAACTCCTAGAATTGAAATCCATTTCTTGGGAATCACAACAGCTAGAGATCTTCTACCAACACTAACTATATGACGAACTGCTACTCTGAGAATTCTCATATTCTCATATATCATGTGTATCAAGGAGGGATATATTCTATCTATTAATTCGAAGAATCTTAGGTCATCTAAGAGATCTCGACTGCATCTACAGATCTCTATAGACGAGCATGAGATCCTTAGAGATCTAGAGAGCTATCTCTCCTAAAACAACCTGTCTCCTGGCACCAGTAGCTCCAGGAACATTATTAGGCACACCACTTAAAGTCTCGTGTGCCAGTACCGCCATTCCGAGTGCTTCTTTCATCTTTGAATCTATCCCTAGATCCTCGTGTCTTAGAATTCTCATACCAAGTCTTCTGAATCTCTCTTCAAGCAATTTCATTAGAGTCTTGTTTCTGGTTCCTCCACCTCCTACTATTACCTCCTCGATCTTCACTCTCGGTAGTATGAAGAGCTCGTAGTTTCTTATTATACTCTCTACGGTGAACATTGTAAGTGTTGCTATTATATCCTCTTTTGAGAGACCTCTAGAAACAGCTCTTTCAATAATCTCCTTAGTCATTCTAGCTCCGAAGAATTCTCTTCCCGTGGTCTTTGGAGGCGGCTGTGTTATATATGGTATTCTCATGAGTTCTTCGAGGAGGTTTCTATCTGGAGAGCCTCTTGACGCGATCTCTCCATCTGGATCGTATTTAAGATCTCTGTACAGCATTGATACAGCAAGATCTATGAGAGTATTCCCAGGACCTGTATCAAAAGCATAGACTTCATCCAAAGATGCATTGGGAGGCAACACAGTGACATTGGCTATGCCTCCTATATTCTGTACAGCTCTTCCAATTCTCTCATGTGTTAGAAGTGAGTAATCTGTATATGCTATAATAGGTGCTCCGAAGCCTCCCACAGCTATATCTCTAAGTCTGAAATTCCCTACACTTAGAACACCCGTCTCCTCAGCTAGAACTTGAACAGATCCTACTTGGAGAGTGCATCTAACCTCCATATCACATACTCTCACATACTCGGGATAGTGGTATACTGTCTGACCATGAGAACCGATAAGATCTATCTCATCAGATCGAATTCCTAAGTATTCTAAGACTTTTTTAAAAGCTATTCCGAAGAATCTTGCTACTAGAAAATTTAGCATACAAATATCATGAGCACTTCCACCGCTCATGGTATTAATTATAATTCTCCTAAGCTCCTCGGGATATTCTATGACATCACTGCCTAGAACCTTATATCTTATACCTCTTCCATGACCTTCTAATTCTACGATAATCACATCAACACCATCAGCACTAGTTCCAGACATCATCCCAGCTATAATTCTTCTCTCTAGACTGATCTTTTCAATAAGTCTTTTGATCAGGTTCAAATCCTTTCTCCAAGATATTCATGCTATATCTATATAATTATTATAATTCTGTGGAAAAATCCCAGGGTGTGTTCACTTGATAGAGTTTGGAGATCTCGAAGAGCTGGGATTCTCAAGAGAGAGAGTAGAGAGAGCTCTAGGATTCATATGTAGTTATTCTGAGAACAAGCTGATACCAGGTATAGAGATCCTGGTCATAAGAAGAGGATATGCTGCTATTCACAAAACCTGTGGATGGGCTCAGACGATTCCTAGGAGGAGACTTCTAACTCCTGGAATGCTCTTTGATCTAGCTTCTCTAACCAAGGTTCTCGCAGGATCTATTGTAGCAGGAATACTGGTTTCAGAAGGTTTGATTCATTTAAAGCAGAGGGTTTCAGAAATTCTGCCAGAGTTCTCGAGAACTGCTGCTGGTGTTAATGAGATCAAGGATAGAGTGAGGATCTGGATGCTACTCACACACTCATCAGGACTGCCTCCATGGCTTCCTCTATATAGGATTTCCAGGTCTAGAGAAGAGATCTTTTCAGAAGTTCTCAGGGTATTCCCCTCATACTCACCTGGTGAGAATGCTATTTATAGCGATCTAGGATTTATACTGCTTACGAAAATATCTGAGGAAGTCTCTGGCGAGAGATTCGATAGATTATTCGAGAAGACTGTAGCAGGAAGACTGGGTCTTAAGAACACTCTATACAATCCTCTCACAAGAGGCTTCTCTACAGAGAATATTGTATCCACAGAGGTTGTAGAAGGCGGAGAAGCTCTGACAGGAGTTGTTCATGATGAGAATGCTAGAGCTATGGATGGTGTCTCAGCACATGCAGGACTCTTCTCAACAGCTTTCGAAACAGGTTTAATATCTCTCGAGCTTCTCAGATCATATAAAGGCGAATCAGATCTTCTGATACCTCCAGCTTATGCTAGAACTATGTTTAGTAGATGGATATGTGGAGACAGATGCTATGGGCTTGGCTGGTGGATCTATGATAAGATATCAATAGAATCAGGAGGAGATCTTCTTGGAGAAGGTTTTGGACACACAGGATTTACAGGAACATCGATCTGGATCAGTCCTATCTATGATCTCATAGTAGTTCTCATGACAAACAGAGTGCACCCGAGTAGAGATAATAGACATATAGATAGACTGAGAACAATAGCTCATAACATGATACTATCATCATTAAAGAGATTATAAGAAGATAGTTAGCATAAAAACTACCGGTTAAAGAGTTATGATAAAAACATATGCTTGAAATAACTAGCTAGAACTGGCTAGTTTAAGACCTACAAGCCTCGTTATCAGAATAGTACACGCGTTATCTCCAGAGACGTTAATCGCTGTTCTTATAGCATCTGCTATAGGATCTATGACCAGCATTATACCCACTCCCTCTAGAGGAAGTCCTACCACTCCTAGAACGAAGGCGAGCATTATAGTCCCTCCACCAGGTATGGCTGCCGTAGCCACAGATCCTATGATTGCTGCAGCAACTATCAGACTTATGTGGAGAGGTGTCAATGGTATTCCGAAGAGCTGAGCTATGAAGACTGCTGAGAGAGCTTGATATAATGCTGTTCCATCCATGTTCACTGTAGCTCCTACTGGAAGTGTTATTTGAAATACCTCATCTGGAACTCCCATTCTCTTGGCTGCTTCCATATTGTACGGCAGTGTGACGGCAGAAGATCTGGTTGTAAAAGCTATTAGAAATGGTGTAGACTGGATCTTAAAGTATTTTAGAGGATTCAAGCCTCCGACCATTACTATGATGCTGTATACTATGAAGAAATGTAGAAAGGAGAAGGTATACTGAGACAGTAGAAACCTGCCGTAGGCTCCCAGCATCTGAGGTCCGTAAACAGCTATGAGCCATGCAGCGTAAGCGAATATAGCTACTGGCGCGTAGTACATTATAATCATGACCATGGTTATCATCAAATCTGAAGCTAGCTTGAGAAATGAGTACAGCCTCCTACCACTCTCACCTAGAAGTACGGTAGCTATGCCGAGTATTATGGCGAATATTATCATAGTCATAGCTCCTCCTACTGTTAGAAGACTATTGAAATCAGTCTGGAAGAAGCTTAGAAGTATATCCACTGCTGATGGAGGTTTTGGAGGAGTGTAATCTGCTGGAGGTTTTAAACCTACTCCAGCACCCGGGTTGAATATCTGTCCTGCTATAACTCCTAGATATGCTGCTATAGCTGATGTGCCTATGTAGATTATCAGCATCCATATCATTAGCAGACCAAGCCTACGAAGATCAGCCATAGAAGCTACTGCAGCAGATATGGTGAAGAATATCAGAGGAGGTATGATCACTCTTATAAGTCTTACAAATATATCTCCCAAAGCCTTAAACCATGCAGCAGCACTAGCTCTGGT
>JAVZPJ010000017.1 GCA_038881635.1 Sulfolobales archaeon
TAGGAGGAACTGTAGCTGGGATGAGGTTGCTAGAAGGATTGAGATCATTCTATCTGATATGATCGAGAGAAGAACAGAATGATAGAATGTGGAGAGTGTAGATCTGTGTAATAGATGGTAGAGAAAATATTTCTTTCAACTCTATCTCATAATATCACGGCTATGAATTCTCATTGTTGATAATAGAGATCTTCTGTTTCTAGGGAAAGAATTTAAGAGTTGAACGCTCTATATTACAGATTGTTTGATGGGTTTGGGTGATATTGATGAAGTACTCTGAGAAAGCTGTAGAGGTCTACCTCTCTACCGGGACTAGATTTCCTCGTAGGATTATATGGGCTATGGGTTTGATTAAATATGCTGCTGCTAAGGCTAATACAGAGCTAGGTCTTCTCGATAGAGAGATTGGAGAGGCTATTATGAAAGCATCTCTAGAGCTTTCTGAGGGTAGATATGATGATCTTGTTGTTGTAGATGTTTTTCAAACCGGCTCGGGTACAGGGCTTAACATGAATGTTAACGAGATCATAGCTTTGAAAGCTTCAGAGTTAAGTGGTTTAAAGGTTCATCCTAATGACCATGTTAATATGGGTCAGTCATCTAATGATGTAGTTCCCAGCGCTGTGAGGATCTCTGCTCTAGCTGAGGTTAGAGATGTTCTCATACCTTCTCTAGAGAGATTTATAGAGTCTCTCAATACTCTGGCTTCTAAAACCGATGATGTTGTAAAACCTGGGAGAACTCATTTGAGAGATGCTCTTCCTGTGACAATGGGTCAGGAGTTTTCTGCGTATTCTAATGCTTTCACTCTTGATCTAGATCTTCTCAAAAGATCTCTTGAGATAATCAGAGAAATTCCTATAGGAGGTACTGCTGTTGGAACTGGCTTGAATGCTCATCCGAGACTTGGACAGATGATCGTTGAAGAGATAAATAGGGTTGCAGGATTAAACCTGGTTGTAGCCTCAAGCAGGTTTAGAGCTATGAGACTTCTAACAGATCTTATTTCTCTGAGTGGCGTTATGAGAGTTCTAGCTCTGGATCTCATGAGATTATGTCAGGATATAAGATTAATGTTCTCAGGACCTTTCACAGGGATTGGAGAGATCGATATTCCTCAGGAGATTCCTGGAAGCAGTATAATGCCTGGGAAGACTAATCCTGTGACTGTAGAAGCATCAATGCTTGCAGCGGCACAAGTGATAGGTTTGGATCATTCTAACACGATGGCGGGATCTCTAGGAGAATTCGAGCTCAGCATGGGGATACCTCTCATAGGCTATAACATAGTTATGCAGATCAGACTACTTTCAGAAGCCTTCAATAAAATGAGAGATCATGTGATCAGCAGGATAGAGCCTAATAGAGAGAGAGCTAGAGAACTTGCTGAAAGAAGTCCCGCGCTGGTGACTATAATATCGCCTGTGATAGGATATGATAAAGCTTCTGAGATAGCTAGAGCTGTCTCAAGAGGATTATCTATTAGAGAAGCACTGAAGAATCTTGGATATAGTGATGAAGAGATAAGCAGGATACTAGATCTGAGAAGACTTGTAAGACCTGGGATACCTGCTAGAGAGTATTAGGGAGAGGATATGAATAAGAGTTCGAATGAAGATCTAGAGGTCTATATAGAGTGCCGGCAGAGAGAATTAGAGAAGATACTTAGAAATCCTCCTAGAATAGCGGGAGATGTGGAGACTATTATTAGAAGAGGTAGATTCAGAGAAGAATATGATCTTTTATTTATGAAGAGTGGTAGAAGGGTTTTTGCTGTAAAGATATTCTGCGGGAGAGATGGCTTCAGAGCGTGGGCAGAGATCTATGGAGTTGATCCCGGGATCTTCCTTGAGATAGAGGATTCAATATATGAGATATTATCAAACGCTCTAGGACCTGGAGAAGATCTATATGTAGAATACATATGGGATGAGGAAAGCATGAGACTCATAGATCTGGGAGCTCCTCCTCAGGTGACGAGAATAGGCTTTAACCTTCTTAAGAGAGGGTTTACATGGTTTAAAACATGGTACTATCCAGAAGGATTTATGGAGGGTAGTATAAAGATACAGGCTGAAAAACCGATCTCGGAGGTCAGAAGATTAGAACATGTGAGAGAGATATGTAGAGAGGTTAGAGAATTCACATCTCTCTGGAGCTTCTCAAGAGACCCTCTCATACTAAGAGCTCTGGATAGAGCTAGAGTAATAGATGAGATACTTAGATGCTCCTCACCAACCTAAGGCTTACATGAAAAGTCTTATGAGATCTTCGAATGATTCTCTTCTTCTAGTAAGTCTAATTCTTCCGCCATAGATCACTATTTCAGCAGGTTTAGGTCTCATATTATAGTTGGAAGCCATCGAATAACCATAAGCTCCTGTGTTGAGCACAGCTAGTATATCTCCTTCTTCTATTCTAGGAAGAGGTCTTCTAAGACCTATCACATCTCCGCTCTCGCATATATTCCCGACAATATCAGCGATCATCTCCGGAGGTTCTCCAGCTCTTGATATAGATATGATCTCGTGATAAGAGCCGTAGAGAGCCGGTCTTATCAGATGATTCATTCCCGAGTCAACGCCTACAAATATTCTCAAACCTCCGTTCTCCTCGATCTTCTTCACATCTATAACTCTCACGAGAAGAACACCTGCTTCAGCTGTTAGAAATCTTCCGGGTTCTATTCTTAGTTTGAGAACTCCATCTCCTAATCCTGATTCTATGAGCATTCTGGAGATAGTAGATCCTAGAAGCTTGATGTCTAGAGGTTTTTCATCAGATCTATAGGGTACTCCAAATCCTCCTCCTATATCTATGAAATCTAGATCTCTGAATCTAGAGGCTATCTCTAGAAGCTTTCTCATAGCAGATGTGTAGGGTTCTATGCTCATTACTCCAGAGCCTATGTGAGTGTGAAGACCAGAGATCTTTAATTTATTCTCTCTAGCGATCTCTACAGCTCTATCGATCTCGCTGATTTGAATACCGAACTTGGTTGCACCACCAGTAACAGTATAAGGATGATGACCGGCACCGATCATGAGATTAAGCCTTAGAGAGATCTCTGTTTCAGGGAAGATTCTTCCATATCTCCTAAGCTGGGAGAGAGAATCAATATTAATCATGATCCCTAGATCTCCTCTTACAAATCTCATCTCTTCATCACTAACACTACTACCTGTGAAAAGGATCTTATCAGAAGAAAAACCTAGTCTCACACCTAGAAGAGCTTCGAAAGGAGAAACCACATCAAGACCGCCACCTAGATCTCTTATGATTCTCAGGATCTCGATATTGTTATTAGCTTTAACAGAGTAGAGGATCTCGAGAGGCTTGTACTCGAAGGATTCTACTAGAATTCTATAATTCCTCTCAATAACCTCAGCATCATAGACGTAGAGAGGAGTTCCAAATCTCTCGGCAAGTTCTCCAGCGTAGAAGCCTCCTATATAAAGTTTTGAGCCTCTGATCTCAATCAATTAAATCCTCTATCTATTTAGAAGGTCTTCAGCAATATAATTTCTAAGATCTAATCTGCTCTGGCATGTCTCATGCAATATGTGTAGACCTAGTCTTTCTAGAAAGATCCTGTATCTATCATTTTTAAGAAGCCATTCATAAGCCTCTGATAATTCTATGGATGTCACCACCATATTGAGATAATCTATAGACCATTTCACAGAATCTCTCAAGAGATCAGCTTCAACATCTTCTCCTGATCTCAGGCTTATAAGTTCTAGAACTTCAAGAGGTGTTGGGATCAGATCTGTGAGAGCACATCTACAATAATCCTCTACCTCATCAGGTTTTAGGAATTCTATGAAATCAATATAGCTATCGGTGATAATAGCTGTAGAACCTCTGGTAAGATATTCTCTCACCAGATCTTTTAAAGTATTCTCTTCACTTCTCCTAAACACTCTAAGCCATTCTCTCTCATCTACTCTACCAAAAGTATTTGCTCGGAACAATAGATATGCTAGTTCGAATCCTCTCTCCTCAGTTCTTCTAATATGATCATCAGAAATATAGCACACCAGATCTTTCCTCCACATAATAGGATCTTCAGCTATACCTAGGATCTTGAGTAGAAGAGGTTTCCACATTCTTCTAAAAGCTTGATTAGGATATCTTTCTAGAAGACTTTCTAATATAGATCCATCAGATCTTCTCTCCAGAGTTTTTAAAACAAGATCTCTGCAGAGGTCACGAGGAAGAGGTAGTAGGATTACATCCCAAAAACCTACTATAGATTCCAGAGCTTCAGAAAGTCTTCTATAACTCTCCTCATCTTTTCTCATGCCTATAACTATGTTGCTACAGATATGCTTGTTCATGCGAATCCTCTCAGATCTTAGATTATAAATACTTTCTACCATGATTAGATTCTATCTCATCTGATGGGATATAAATACATTCTCTCATGAAGAGATCCTTCTACTCTTAATCTAGAGAGAATCCAAGCATGCTAACAAGATCATATGTCTAAATAAGGAGTACGACTGCCGAGAGCATCAATTTTTTTAAGGATATATCCATAAGTATTCAGGGAGTCTTCTGAGGCATAGTTTTCTAGTTGTAGTCGTCGTAGGCATTCCCGGTGTCGGCAAGTCTACTGTGGTGAATCTCGCCAGAAACTTTCTAGAGGAGAAAGGTTTTAAAAGCCTCGTGCTCAACTATGGAGATTTCATGCTTGAAGAACTTTCTGATAAAGGTATTGTCAAGAGTAGAGACGAGCTTAGAAGACTTCCTCTAAGAATCCAGCTTATTCATCAGGCTAACGCTGCTAGAAGAATGATCAGATTTGCTGAGAGAGAGCTTGAGAACCTGGGTACTAGAGGAGTTCTCTTCATAGATACACATCTGCTCATAAGAACCTCCTCAGGTTTCTGGCCTGGACTTCCTCTGCATGTAGCCTCAGAATTCATGCCAGATCTTATCGCTCTAATCGAGGCGGAGCCTTATGAGATTATTGAGAGGCAGAAGAGAGATACCTCGAGATATAGAGGAGACTACTCAGATCCGAGACTTATAGAAGAGCTTCTAGAACTCAATAGAAGAGAAGCTCTTGTAGTAGCTACTCTCACAGGATCCTCTATTAAGATCATTAGAAATAACGAAGGAAGAGCTGAAGAAGCTGCGAGAGAGCTAGCAGAATCTATAATATCACTCTCAACCACTCATTATAAGGTATGAAGATAGAGACTCTTATTATCCAAACTTCCTCATGGTTTTCAGGATCATGATATTCTGAGGTCTGAGAATAGATCTCTATGCTAGAGATCAGGTGCGGGGGGTGGGATTTGAACCCACGCAGGCCTACGCCAACGGGTCTTAAGCCCGCCCCCTTTGACCCGCTCGGGCACCCCCGCTCCTTCGCTCATGATTATTATTTGTGTTTCAGGCTTATAGTTTTTATGGTTAGCTGTATTGAGATCTTGTGAAGTTTTATATTCTGAATTCTATGTTGTCTACGCTTCTTACTATAACTCCTTTGTAGAGGAAGTCTATCTGTCTTAATGTTGTGTATAGGTCGAATTCGTTTAATGCTGAGATCCCGTCTATGGGTACTACTATGTTAAACCATCTGAGTGATGCGCTGCCTGCTGTGTGGAGCACGCATATGTTGGCTACTGTTCCTGTTATTATTATGTTATCTCTTTTTAGTATTCTCGTGAGTATATACTCTAGATCTGTTCCGTAGAATGCGTCATATCTAGGTTTTCTTATTATTATATCGTTTTCCGAAGGCTTCAGCTCTTCAACGATCTCTGCACCCCAGGATCCTGCTAGAGCATGTTCTCCCCAGATCCTGAACTCGGGATCGTCTCTCATATGCCAGTCCTGAGTGTATATGATGGGTATCTCTAGTTCTCTAGCTCTTCTGAGAAGTCTGGCTATGCTATCTATAGTTCTCCTAGAATCTGGTACGAAAAGCCTTCCTTTAGGATGTGCGAAGTCGTTCTGCATATCTATGACCATGACCACGGTATCTCTCGGATTGAGTGTTATTTTCTCGTAGATTTTTATCTCGGGAACCTCAATACTCTTCAAATACGAGCACCCATTATAGAGAACTTATGTTCGGAGTTAATAAAAGAAGGTGGAAGACCTTCTAGCAGGTTTTATAACAAGATCTATGTGAGAGTCTTTAGAAAATCATGGATATGCTCGCGAAGAACTCTTCTATGATGTCCTGCTGGAGCATGTCTCATACCTTCTATGAATACTCTGACAACTCTTACTCCCAATACTTTCAGGAAATCTTCTAGAATGAGAGCATGATAAGGTCTTACAATAGGGTCTTCCGAGCCGTGGATTATAAGTACAGGTCCTTTAATCTTCTCGATATAGTATAGAACCGAGGTTCTGAGATAAGCTATAGGATTCTCATAGGGAGGTCCTCCTAGTATTCTTACAAGCTCATTATAGAGATCTCTTTGAGCACTGCCTTCATCATGTATTCCAAGCCATCTAGCTTGGAGAAGTCTATCGGCAGGAGCTCCTACAGAGATCACAGGTCCTCCTTGAAAGGCTGATGATATGAGTGCAGCAGCTCCTCCTAGTGAGAAGCCTGCGAAGAGATCATATCTATCTCTAGAAGCTATCTCCAGAGCTTCTTCTAATGTTCTATAGCTTGGTGCGTAGACTTCGTATCCGAATTCTCTTATAGGATCTGAAAGCCATGAAACAGCTTCAGGACTGCTACCAGCTCCATGGAATACTATTGCTCTAGGCATTTAAACCGCCATATGATTTTGAAGGTATGAAAGATATATAGGTTGAAGATCTTGATCTAAGACTGTTTTCTAGCCATGATCCTCCTAGGATCCACTTTATAGAAGACTCTGCCAACTCCGTGTAGAAGTAGATTCTTTTTCTCTAGATCCGGTCCGTACTCTGTCACCGCATTCTCGAGAGCTCTTACTAGAAGCACTTCGAACACGTATAATCTAACTTCTCCTACATCTATTCTCTCGCGAACTTTACACTCGTATATTGCTAGAGATCCTTCGAGTCCGGGAGGTTTGATCTTTAGACTGGGGATTATTCTGAGATTAAATCTGCTTATCTTATCAACATCTCTGCCTGAGACACTCCCCAGATCATAGGCTATCTGATGCTGATCTGATGTAGCGATATTTATAGTTGCCTCAGGATGATACTCGAGACATTCATATGTGAAGGTGTTTCTATCAATAGCAACTGCTATGGTGGGAGGTTCTTCAGAAACAGGCGTGTTCCATGAGGCGGGCATGAAGTTAATCCTACCGCCAGGACATATGGATCCTATGATCACTGTAGGTCTAGGATGCATAGGTCTGTAGAATGTATGTCTATACTCTACATAAGACATTTAAAGCACCAGAATACTACTAGAGAAACAGGTTAAAAAGATCAGATTTAAACCTCTACCTCTACCCACTCCTCATTAACTCTCACATTATACTTCTTAAGACCCATCCTAGGAAAATCAGGTGCTACATTGGGAGGTTCCAGCATAGAGCCTGTAGCCAGATCAAATACAGCACCATGACATAAACATCTCACACTCTTCTTCTCAGGATCTAGTCTTCCTAGAACACATCTCGCGTGAGGACATACCCCGTCTAAGCCGTAGAGTTCTCCGTCTACTCTCGCTATGAAGATCACTTTATCATCAACTTTAACAGATACTCCGCCCGAATCTTCTAGAGTTCTCGCACGAAAAACACGTCTCCAAGGCATGATCTCACCCTAGCTCTTTGATTGGAAAGCTTATAAAATTTTTCCTGTCTGACCTCCTCCCCGTCCTAAAGGGCGAGGGTTCTGGGGAGGTTTGGAGCTACATGCCCGGCTTTCGCCGGGTTCAGCTCCGCGCCCGGTCTCAGGCGCATTACCCCTAC
>JAVZPJ010000018.1 GCA_038881635.1 Sulfolobales archaeon
GTTGCGGTAGTTAAGTAGAGTAACTCTAGATCGCCTCGGTTATTAGGGGTTATGGCGTTGATAATGGTAGTTCTATTACTTGGTTCTTTATTTCATCGAGCTCTCTATACATATAATGTGTTGCAATTATGATCACCTTCTTCTTGGATAGTTCTACTATGTCTTCAAGTAGTATCCTGGTTCTACTCTTATCTAGGAATGTGAATGGCTCGTCTAGCAAAAGTACTTCTGGGTTTAATGATAATGCTCTTAGAATAGTTACAATCTTCGCCTGGCCAGCACTGATTCTGAGAGCGGATTCATTTCTAATGTTTAATATATTGTATCTCTTCATATGGTATTCAACTATTCTACTCCACTCTCGCGGATAAAGTGATCTAACTCCTAAGCTAATGTTATATTCTACACTACCTCTGAAAATAAGTGGTTTATCATGTACATATACTATGTTCTTCTTCAGATTTATTCTGAGACTTTCATCTCTCAAAGACCAGTAGTCAACTCCGTTAACTAGGACAAAACCTTTCGTCGGTTTAATCATTAGAGCAGTTATCTTCAGCAGAGTAGTTTTACCAGATCCATTAGGTCCTACCACAACATATACTCCTGGCTTGCTGAAAACAATATTTACATTCTTAAGAACATAGTTCACACCATCATAACTATGCCACACATCAACAAGTTTAAGCTCCATAAACACGTTCACCGAGCATTCTAAGAGGAATTATAATCAGCATAGTTATAGCGATGAGAACACAGCCTATCTGAATAGCATACTCGTAATTTCCGATAGAAGTCTGCAGAGCTATAGCTGTTGTCAACACGTTGGTATATCCTTCTATCCCACCACCTGCGATCAACGCTACACCGAGCTCGCCTATAGCTCTTGAAAATGAAGTGAGATATGATGAGATTAGAACAGGAGCTGTCTCTCTCAGCAATAAGGATCTCTCGTTCTTTCTTGGTAGACCTAGTGCTAGGATCAGCTCTCTTACATTATCTCTAGCATTCTGTAGATGTCTAAAGATAGAGATGAAAGCTATTGGAAGAGCTACGAGAGATTCGCCAATGATAATTGCTATCGGTGTGTAGAGCAGTCTTAATACTCCTAAAGGTCCTCTGGGGTAAAGCAATATATACATTAGCAGGCCAACAACAGTTGTAGGCACACCTACTAATGCCTCGAAAACACCTATCACTATACTCCTAGTCTTCACAGATGAGTCAAGCATTTTCAATGCTATGATCAGCGCTAGTATGAAGGAGAGAGCTGCAGCTGTTGAAGATATGTAAATGCTTCTAAGAGTTAGATCATATATAGATTCAGTCATAGAAAAACACCCTGCCCTCGATCAATGTATTAATAATGGTTTGAAAATTATCCTAGCCTTGAGAGAGTTTTCCACGCTGATAAAAGCATTTCTTCTCTATCATCAACAGGATTAAACAACCCGCTATACCTGCTTTCTATCAATTCCTGCCCCTCATGTGATAGATATATTTTGAGTTTAAGCGCGATAAAGTATACCTCCGGATTGCTACAGTATGGCGAGGTAGAGATATATATCGAGTATACATTCAGCAAGTGTTTAGGGTCTTCGAGAAGCACCGTTAGATCTCTTAACCTACCCTGTTTCACAAGACTTAGGTAGGTGCCTTTATCTGTCAATGTATAAGCACCTAGGTTTTCAGCCATTAAAAGAGTTTGCGCCATACCCTGACTCGATTTTAAATACCATTGCTCTCCTTCAGGGTTCAAGCCAGCCAGCTTCCATAGCTGAAGCTCTCTAACATTTGTACCCGACATATCACCTCTGCTCACGAATTTAGCCAAACCCTTCTCACCAGCTGCATATATTCTCTTAAAAGCATCTACAGCATCACTGGCTTCACTAACCTTCGCAGGATCGCTTCTCGGCCCAACTATTATGAACTCGTTGTATGCGAATATCATCAACCTCTCTATCAAGCCTTGACTCATATACTGATACTCCAACGGAGGAGCGTGGGTGAAACCAATACAAGCTGAGCCGTCAGCAAGTAGTCTAAGAGCTTCACCACTCCCCTTAGCGAGAATAGAAAATTCAACATTAACGCCAGTCTGGTTCCTCAGCCAATCTCTGAAATTCTCGAGAAGATCGTTGATTAATCCTGTTTGATAAAGAGAAGTCGTGGTAGCAATATTAACTCTAAAAGAGCTTGTTCTCTCAGAGATATAATTCTGCTTGACCACGACACCGATCAATGCTAGTACAAGTGCTATGATGATAGCTATTACAATTAGTATCTTAAGCTTCACACTATACCACCTCAACAAGGCAAGACATCATCTACGAGCTCAAGCCTTTTAATATGTAGAGCTATATCTAGACCTATACTTCTTCGAGTAGTGTTTTGAATGCTAGCGAATCTATCTTGTATCCTCATATTCTTAGTACTAGAGACAATGTTATTGCTCATACCACCACCTTCTCCAACGGTGTGTGTATAAAAACGGCTTATAAATCGCTGTAGAGGTTAAGGTGAGGAGAGGTATAGAACTTTTTATGTGAGTATACATGCACCTTCTAAAATCTCTTCATTAACTCCCGTGAATCATGAACATACTTTTCAAGGTCTGATTCGATAGCATTAGTCTTTGAGATTATAATTTTACGCTAAAGATTTATGGTCTTCGGTTTTAGGGTTATAAGAGGTGCGTCTGATAATACACTGTGAAGAAGGATGAAGAGCAGTCCTAGAGTTATCATTCGAAGGCTTCTAGGTAGGAGAGGTGTTTTCGCTCTTAGAAACATGATCTCTTCGATAGCCTTCTACACAGGTTTACGAGATGATCCTAGGAAGAAGCCTCAGGGGATTTCAGCTATGGTTGCCGTATATAATGAGGAAGACTGGATCGAGCCTTCTCTTCTGTCTATAAAGGATCTTGTTGACGAGTATATTGTAATGGATTCTTCTAATGATAATACTCCGAATATTATCATGAGACTTAAAAATGAGCTTGGTTTGAACATAAGATATCATAGAGTTCCTCAGGGTAGTATGACAGAGATAAGGAATGCAATCATTTCTAAAGCTAGTTATAGATGGATTCTTGTATGGGATGGAGATTTTGTAATGAGAGAAGATTCTACTAGCTTTATCAAGAACCTTATAGAGAATCTGGATCCTAGAAGGCATTACCTCATCTACTGGCCTTGGCTACTGCTCTGCGGCGATATCTACCACTTATGTAGCGAGAATCCCTACCACATCGAGCACTGGCTCTACACATACTCCGAGAAGCTGAGATATAAAGATGTGTATGTCAACGGGTTTCTAACAGACACACTAGTAGCACCTCTAAGACTTTATAAAGCAATCTACATAGATAAGATCCTCGGAGTACATCTAGCTCTCGTGAAAAACCCTGTAAGAATTGCTATTAGAGATCTCTGGCAGAAATACAGATCTGAGTTCTACGAAGTAGCAAGAAAAGGAGTTTCCTTCGAGGAATATGCTTCGGTGAAGGCTAGAGAGATTTACGGAACAGGAGATCTTAAGGAGGTCGGGTGCAGAATAATTAGAGACATGATCGAGAGACTCCCGAGATACGATGAATCAAAATATGGAGAGCTTCCAAACCTTGTAAAAAGATACTGGGAGAGTAGCAGAAATAAATGGTGCACTCAGCCATAGGCTTTGACACGGATCTTCTCTCATTCGATGAATTAGAGAAAGAGGTCGTAAAGCTAGATAGAGAGATTAAGAGATCTCTATGATAGAATCTTATCAGGAAAATCTTTTAGATCCTCTAAAGATCATGTTGAGAAAATAGTTAAAACTCTATTATAGTATTAGAAGCCTTGTATTCCTCTACCTCTTCTAAATAGTGAGGGTTTTATAGCTGGTTGTGAAGCTGATCTTCAAGCTCTTCTAGGTATGATCCTGGCGAGACTTGCATAGTAGGAGTGGGTGGATTGGAAGTTCTGCTTACTTTAGATCGGATAAAGCTCTCTTCTCTTAATATATCTATAGATATATCTAGGAGATCTACTGCCATAGATCATTTTGAAACATGGTGTGCTCACTCTCTTCAAGATGAGGTTGAGAAAGATGTGGCAACATTGATCTCTATAGATAGAAGTTTTAGAGGAATGATTATTGAAAGAGTTCTTATAGAAGCTTCTGAGGGATCATGGAGGAAGCATTTGGACTCAGATCCTTGCAAGTTTCGGGTTTAATGCTGGTAAGATACCTAGAATCGCTTTCTCGAATCATTGTCTACTAGTTTTCGGAGATTATGCTGAGATTCTAGGAGGTGTGGGAATTCTCCTCTGTTTTGATGTGAGATCATATTCTCAGCTTCTGAAGAGCTAGATTTCAGCTCTCCAGATCTCATAGATTTCTTATTGTAGCATGCAATCCTTAATATAATTAATCCCAGTTGAAATTCTGTGACTATTGAGGGTTAAATCCTGTGGGCAGGGGTTTTAAATGACTGAGAAGATGCTGAGACCTAGAGAAGCTTGTAAGATACTTGGTATAAACTATAGTACTCTCATTAAATGGATTAGAAGAGGTTATATCAGGGCTGTTAGAACTGCTGGTGGTAGGTATAGGATTCCGGAGAGCGAGATTGGAAGGATCCTCGGGATCAGAGGTGGAGAGAGTAGAGCTGTGATATATGCGAGAGTCTCATCAGATGTTAGAGCTGAGTATCTTGATAAACAAGTGAAGAAACTTCTAGACTACTGTAATTCTAAGGGTTATAAGATTGTAGATGTGATCAGAGATATATCACCTGGAGTTTCTGAGGAGAGAGTAGGGCTTAGAAAACTACTTGAGATGGCTTTTCTAAAGCATTTTGACGTGGTTGTTGTTGAGAGTAGAGAGAGGCTTGCAATGATCGGAGCAGGATTTCTAGAGCAGATCCTCAGCTATCTAGGGATCAGAGTAGAAGTGTTATCAGAAGAGGATCCAGAAGGATTACGCCAAGAGATCGTGGAAGATCTCATGAGAATCATAGAGATATTTGCTAGAAAAATCTATGGACCTAGAACTAGAAAATCTAAAGATCTTATAGAAGGCTTTAGAGTATTGCTAGAAGTAGTAGAGAGAGGAGAAGCTCCATGGGGTAAACGCAAGATACATAGCGATCTTGATACTGATTAGATGCTGTTCCGAGAGAATAATACTTTGAAGAGATC